>CAZUCH010000355.1:0-3958 GCA_964619045.1 uncultured Planctomycetales bacterium
ATGTGGAGTACAACCCCGAGGTTTCGCCGTACGTTTACTGCATGCATTCTACGTACACTGGCGCGTCGCTCACGACGCTATCGATCATCGATCCGTCCACTTGGTCACTTGCGGCCCAACTCAACCTGGGTGGCAGCATGGAAACCGGGCGCGAGATCGCCCTGGGACCGGACATGCGGCTGTACCTCTCGCAGTATCGCGGCTATGTCGATTACCTCGTGTTGGACGTCGACGAAGATGGCGACATTGATGCGGACGACGTTGCCCTCATGACCGATGACAGCACCGTCGATTACTACAACGACGGCGAGTTCGCCTCCTACAACGGTCTGGACGTTGCTTTCAGCGACACCCCGGTCGGTGCCTGCTGCATCTTGGGCGAGTGCTCGGTTCTAACCGAGGCCGTGTGCCTGACCGCGGGCGGCACTTACCTGGGCGACGGCAGCTCCTGCATCCCCGACCCCTGCGTTGAGTGCAGCACCATCCCGCAGATGCGGATCGACGGTCCCAACCGTTGGGTACGGACCTGCGAGGTCGTTGTCAGTTCGACCGTTGACCTGGTAAGCAGCGTCAACCTGGCCACCTTCCACGTTCAGGAAACCGACGGCTCGGGCGGCCTGGCCGTGGCCGGCTTCACCGAGGACATCGAGCTACTCCTGACGCAGTTGACCGTGGGCGACAGCATCACCATCCAGGGTTACCTGGACGAGTATGCCAGCGCGTTCCAGCTCGAAGGACCGTATTCGTTCTTCACCAATCACGGTGCGGTTGGCGCTCCGGCCCCGACCGTCATCACGACCGCCGACCTGATGGACCACAGTGTCACCGGCGAAGGCCTCGAGAGCATGCTCGTGACGCTCGAATGCGTGAGCTTCATCGACACAGGCCTCTTTGAGGGCGGAACCAGCTACGCTGTCACCGATGGCGTCAACGAGGTCACCGTTCGCATCCAGACCGGCGATCTCGAATTGGTTGGCACCGCCATCCCGACCGGCGACGTGAATATCACCGGTATCTTCAGCCAGTTCAGCTTCGGCGATCCCGATGTCGGTTACCAGCTCCTGCCGCGCTTCATCGCTGACATCGGCGAGTGCGCCGCGCAGGGCTGCCCCGGCGACATGGACTGCGACGGTGATGTCGATTTCGACGATATCGACCCGTTCGTCCTGGCTCTCGGCGGCGAGACCGGCTACCTGGCCCAGTTCCCCGATTGCCGCTGGCTCAACGCCGATGCCGAGGGTGATGGCGATGTCGATTTCGACGATATCGACCCATTCGTAGCCCTGATCGGCGCGATGTGTGACTAGGATCGGAACCTACTCGGTCTAGCGACAAGCAGTCATCCGGCAGGCCGGCGAAGCGATTCGTCGGCCTGCCGCGTTGTGACCTACGACATCCCGGGCGATGTCCGCGGCGCCCGGCTGGTTCGCGCGTGGCGCGCCGCGTCGACTGAGTACACGGCCAGCGCCGCCCAGATGCACACGAACGAGATCACGCGTACCCGCGTCAGCGGTTCGCCGA
Source organism: uncultured Planctomycetales bacterium (assembly GCA_964619045.1). Taxonomy (GTDB): domain Bacteria; phylum Planctomycetota; class Phycisphaerae; order UBA1845; family Fen-1342; genus JANQFV01. The sequence continues at coordinate 1,522 of CAZUCH010000355.1, forward strand.
ATGCAAGTGCCAGAAGAAAATGCCCCGTCGGTACGATGTACAGTAGGAGGCCCATGGTGGACAGCCGCAGCCGCCGCGCCGCGGCCGTGAACGACAGCAGTGGAATGGCGGTCAACACGCCGGCCATCACGAGCAGCAGGTCCAGATGCACGGATACAGACATGAATGTCGCCGTGCCCAGATACATCTCGTACCCCAGGAAGACGACGGCCAACGGCCCCAGGAGCGTCGTTTCGACCGCCAGCCCGACCAGCGAGTCGACCTTCGCCGTCTTACGCAGCAAACCGTAGCAGGCAAACGACGCGGCCAGGAATAGAGCGATGAACGGGGGCTGTCGGCTGGCCAGCGTCATGTACACCACGCCCGCGCCTGCCAGCAACACACTCACGACTTGCCAGCGCCGCAGCCTCTCGCGCAGGAACACACGGCCCAGCAGCATGCTGGCCAGCGGGTTGATGAAGTAGCCCAGGCTGGCCTGCATGACCTGATCGTTGGTCACGGTCCAGATGAAGACGAACCAATTGCCCGCGATGAGGACCGTCGTGACGCACAGCGTCAGCAGTGTGCGCCGGCAGCGCAGCGCATTCATCATCGCCGGCCAATTGCGGCGGGCCGTCACAAGCAGCAGGAGAAACGCCGCCGACCATATGATCCGGTGCGCCAGCACTTCCTCCGGCGACACGCTCCTGACGGCCCGGAAGTACAGCGGAAACAGCCCCCACAGTCCATAAGCGGCCAGCGCGAAGAACACCCCCGCGCGCGTGGCCGCGGAAGACGCATCTGCGCCGGTCGGCTGCGGTCGCAGATCGCTCGCCAAACCTACTCCTTCGGCGGACGCCCACGGTCCAGCAGTAGCGTCGGCAGGCTCGCCGCCACGCCCCACGGATCGTACAGACTCTCGATCTCGCCCCGACAGTTGTACCAGCAGTCCGTGCAGCGGCGCGGCGTCGTGTCATTGCGCAGCCGCTGGACGATCTCCGTAGCGGAGTTCTCGTAGAGGTTCGCAACCGGCCGAGCACGCTCCTCGACGCACACCGCGATATCGCCCGTCGAGTCAATGCTGAAGAACCCGCGACCGGCTCGGCAACTAGGCACACCTTCATCAAGAGCCTGGTCGAACCGCGACAGGAAGTACGGATTGCTCAGGAAGTTGGGATACTTGCGACGCAGACGCATCAAGTGCTCGCCGATGCTCCCGTCGGCTGGAGGCAGGAACCGCTGGGCGCCGGTCTTGCGAACGCCGTAGGGCTGCACCATGAAGTACGCGCCGTGCTCCGCGGCCATCCGGATCATCGGCTCGATCTGATCGAGGTTGTCCTCCATGAGGACGGCCATCCAGTTGACCCGTTGCCATTCGTGACGCCGCGCCCGGCCAAAGTGCTCGATCGCCGCCAGAGCCCGGTTGAACGCCCCCGGCATCCCACGCCGCTGGTCGTGCCGCTCGGCGTCGGCGTAGTCCAGGCTAACCGACACGCCCCACAAGCCGCGCTCGAACAAATCCTCAGCAAGCGCCGGCGTCGAGAACCACCCGTTGGTCGTGATGAACGGGAAGTGCCACCTGGCGACCTCGTGAACGATCCCGACGATATCCGGCCGAATCAGCGGCTCCCCGCCGGCCAGGCTGATCAAGAGCGCCCCCAGCTTAGAGAGCTTCCGCGAACCGTCTCGGAAGTCGGCCACCGACAGCTCGGGCTCATCACCCATCGGGTCGATCCAGTAGCGGCAGAATGCGCAGCGGAAATTACAGCGGTAGTTCACCTGCCACGCACACCAAACAGGGTGCCGCGAAAAGTACGCCCGCGCCAAGTGCAGCTTCTTCTGAGTACTAGTTCGCATTGACAGCTCGCCTTCCACGCCGATCGGCGGAGATTCAAAGACGCTACGATACCAGCAGCACACCCAGCCGAACAGCCACTTCCCCAGAACAGGCATGCGGATGCGCCCTGGCCAGAGGCGCCGCATACGCTTCGGCTCGGGTGCCGCGCCGACGGCCCTTCGCGTCGGCATGTCGATGCCCGGCGCCGCGTGCTGTCGGGTACGGGTCGCCATGCCTGCCGGCCGTGGTTACAATCCGGCCCCATGAACCTAGCCAAGAATGCCCTCCGGCCGGCAATCCTGCCGATCTGCACACTGCTAGTCCTCGTCGGCTGCCACAGCAAACCGCCACAGCAGCGCGTGAAGAACGCCCGCGCCGTGATGGGCACGTTCGCCGAGGTTACAGCCTACGCGCCCGACCGGGCGACGGCCCAGGGTGCTGTCGGGGCCGCCTACGCTCGGCTGGATGATGTCAACCGATTGATGAGCGACTACATCGCCGAGAGTGAAATCGGCCGACTGAACTCGATGCCCGCCGGGCGGCCCATGGCCGTATCGCCCGAGACGTTTCACTGCATCGAGCAGGCGCTCGCGGTGGCGCGCCGGACCGGCGGTGCATTCG
>CAZUCH010000356.1:0-3931 GCA_964619045.1 uncultured Planctomycetales bacterium
CAGCCCTTTCCTTCACGACGAAACGAATAGAATACGTCGTTGCCGCACATAGTACAGGCGCCGGCGATCTCGATCCGCTCCGGCCGGACACCGGCTTGCACGAGTTGGGCGCGGTTGGCGGCCCACAGGTCGAAGTACAATCGGCCGTCGCGTTGGGCGAAGAAGCCATCGCGCCCCTCCAGGTCGTCGGCGGCCTGGTAGACATCGTCCTTGACTTCGTAACAACACGGTCCGGCCCCCGGCCCCACGCCGGCCAGCATGTTCGCCGGCCGACAGTCAAAGCGCGCCGCCATCAGTTGCACGAGTTGCCGCGTCAGGTGAGCCACCGTGCAGCGCCAACTCGCGTGTACCATACCCAGCACCCGCTGCTGCGGATCGTGAACCAGGATCAGCGGGCAGTCGGCCGAGAAAGTCATCAGCGGCACGCCGGTCAGCGCCGTCACGACGCCGTCGCAGCCGGCCAGCGGCCCACTCGCCAGCGGCGTGTTGATCACGCTTATGTCCGTCTTGTGTACTTGCAGGCAGTAGAGCAGTGCGTCGGCGTTGAGCCCCAAGTCACCGGCCATGAGTCGGCGTTGCTCGACACCCACACCACCGGCACGCGGCGCGACGTTCATCGGCCGCGTCGAGAAGGCATGCACCAGACCGGGAGCCCGACGCGCAAACTCGAACCGCGCGTATCGCCGACCATTGATACTCTCGAAGTTCATTGTGCGGCCCCGGGTATGCGACGCGCCCTACTCTTCCTTGGCCCCGGGCCAGAGGTAATTGAAGAGATCCTTGGTTTCGTAGGCGAACTTGCCCCAGCGCCCGTCATACGGCAACTGACGAGACTCGGGCACCTCGCCGGCATGAGCAAACAGATCCCCACGGTGCGATTCGAGCCATTGTTGCCAGGCGTACGCGTCGGTGTTGTGCGTGTAGCCGGTCAGACGCACAAGCGAGTTCTCGCATTGGTGGGCGACCGCGAAGTCCGAGTCGCGCAGGCCGTCGATGAGCGCTTCCACCACCGACTCGGCTTGGTATTCGCCCAAGCCGCGGGCCGCCGCGATCCGCGCGTGGCGATCGGTGCCCAGCCGCAAACGCTTCAGCAATGTCTCGCGCACACGCTCGCGCTGCTCAGGCGGAACCTGTCCGGACGCCGAGAGATCCGCCAACGCCACACAAGCATCCCAGCGCACCAGTGGCGTCGGCGGCCAGACCTCCTCGGGCTTGTAATCATCAACGTTGAGGATGGTGAGGGCCGTCTCCACCGCGCGCGGGTCGCCGGTGCGCGCCAACGCTCGAATGGCGACACAGCGGGTCTGCTGGTCGCTCTCGAGCAGAGCGATGGCCACGAAACCCTTGATGGCCCACTCGCGATCGTAGTCCTCACTCTTGGAAATCTCGGCGACGGCGTCCCGTCGAACGTCCGGATCGGGTGATGAGACCGCCGTCACCAGGTTCTGCGACGCTGTACGCTTGCCCGTGAAGAGCTGCTTGAAGCCGGTATCAAGCCGGGTGGAGAAGCTGACGTTGTCGCCGCCGCAACCAGCCAGCAGCACCAAGGTCGCACTCAGCAGCAGAAAGCCACGACGCAGGGCGTCAACCGACCGCGCCGGGCAGGCGCGGGATGTTGACGTAGCGCTCGGGCTCGACAAGTTCAACGTGATCGACCGTCTCATCCAGGAACCTCGACCCCACTTCTCGGAAACGTGTCGGATTGTCACTTACGTAGCAGCGCATGGTACCGGCGGCGCGATCCGAACACAAGGAACCGTGCGCCCGAAGGTGCTCCTGGACCGCCAACGATGTCTCCTCGCCGCTATCGACGACGTGTACATCGGGCCCGACGAAGTCCGCGATCGCACCGCGCAGCAGCGGATAGTGCGTGCAGCCCAGTACAAGCACGCGCACGCCCTGGGCACGCAGTGGTCCTAGATACGTCCCAACGGTGAGTTTGACGATCTCGTCATCGCTCGAACGCCCCTCCTCGACCAATGGGACGAATAGCGGGCAGGCCATGGCGACGACCGGCTGCTCGGGCGCCAGGGCGTAGATGGCCTTCACATAGGACGAGCTGGCGATCGTAGCTTCGGTACCGATAACAGCGACCGGCCGCCCCCGTGCCAGCCGAACGGCCGCTCTGGCACCCGGCGCGACCACGCCGATGATCGGCACTGGCAGACGCTCAGCCAGTGCGTCCAGGGCCAGCGCGCTGGCAGTGTTGCAGGCCGCGACTATCAGCTTGGGTGCGAATTCAAGCAGGAAGCCGGCGGTTTCGAGGGCGAAGTTGATGACGGTGGGCTGCGACTTGGTGCCGTAGGGCACTCGGGCGGTATCGCCGAAGTAGACCAAGTTCTCGTGCGGCAGGGTCCGGCGCAGGTGGCGCACGACAGATAGCCCGCCGAGCCCCGAATCAAATACGCCGATTGGACTAGAGTTCATCCGGTCCTCCGTGACCACTTCCGGAACGCGATTGGGTGCCCGGAGCACTTCTCACCCCTGTGGAGCATACGTTCGCCGGCTCGATTCGGCCAGTGGCCCGCGTCGCAGGCCGTGGAATCTGAGCCTCGGGCTCACAGAAGCGCATAATCTACGCATGGCGGCCGGCACGGAGGCATCGCTCGTCGTATTATGGGACTTACGAAAAAGTCCGTGGTTATACTGTGTGCCAATCCGCGGTTATTCGATGAATAGAGCAGTGAAAGCGTCATTTTCCCGGTTCGCGTCGCCGTCGCGGGTGAGACTGGCCAATGAGATCCGTCCTTTTCGTCGTATTCTTCTCGCTGGGGATCAGTTTGATGATTCTCAGTGGGTATGTCCCGAAGTCGGCCAGCGCGCGCGGCAACTCTGACGAACCGGTCGCTGATGAGCTGGCCGCCGTCGAGCTAGACGACTGGCGCAACGGTCACCGACCGCTTCGCCCGCTCTCGGCCAACGCCGCCGGCAGTCCCGGCCACCGCTACTCCTCGTCCACGAGTGGCGGTTCCGAGGACGAGTCTGGAGAGGTATACACCGCCGAGCCCGAGGCGGTGGCGGACGTGGGCGTGGAAAACTCGTATTCCAACCATTACGACAATTCGCCGGAGGGCGTGGCCGGTCCGGTTGTTGACACTTCGCCCGGCGACGAGGTGAGTCCGGCCGTCGGGGAGGAGGAGAGCTACGAGTGGCCGCTGCCGATCGCCGACGCGGGCGCGGACCGCGTGCTGTGGGTGGGTTGGAACGAAATCACGCTGGACGGCAGCACCAGCAGCGGCGATGGCCTGACCTATGGATGGAAACAGGTTGCCGGTCCAATTCCCTTGGCTATCGGCAACAGCGCGGCAGCGACCTCCACCGCCAGCGGCATGATGACCGACAATCAACTGACCTGGTCCGGAGCGGTGTATGAGTTCGAGCTGACCGTGACCGACGAGCACGGCGGTCAGGATGTGGACTACGTGCAGTTTGGGGTGCGCGCGGCGCCGCGCGTCGTTGTTCGCCCGTCCGCCAATCGGCGTTTCGAACTCCGCGATGGCTACATGCTCGGCCACGTCGAGTCTTGGGCCACCAACTACGAGACCTACGACTACACCTTCGAGATCAAATCCCGGACCGAACTGGCCTTTACCAAGGTAGCCGGCGGCAACTACGAGCTGTCGGGCGGTAAGCTCGGCAACGCATACGCCTACGAAGTGACGGTCTTCGGCGAGTCGGGCGATTTCAGCTCGTGGCTGGAGTTCCTGGTCGACACCGACGAGAAGATCCCAGGCATCATTCAGTTGGGTGTCGTCTGGGAAGAGCAATAGGCCCCATCGGCCTTCAACTGGCAGGACTGATCGAATGAGCACGGTGCTTTGGATTGTCGGTTTCGTGTTGATGATGGTCAGCTTCACGTTCCTCTTCGGCAGCAAGTCCGACCAACCCCACCAGCCCCGGATCAGCGTCGATCGGTAGTCACCCGAGACAC
>CAZUCH010000357.1:0-3925 GCA_964619045.1 uncultured Planctomycetales bacterium
GGAATGCCGTTGATGTTGACGTCGCTCGATGTGCCGTCGGCGATGTCACACTCGTCCGGCGTCTGGTTGGCGTTGCAGTCCTGGCTGACCTGTTCGTCGAGGTCGCAAATGTCTGGCGAACTGTTGGCGTTGCAGTCGGACAACGCATGGAAGGCATATGCCACGCCGGAGTTGAGGCCGTGTGCATCGCGCAGCGGTGCCCCGATAATCGCCCGGCCGTCCGAGATTCCGAGCGCATAGCCGAAAAGATCGCCCGCCCCACCCGCGGCTGTCAGTTTGGCCCGTTGCGTCCATGAATCTCCGTCGCGCGCGTAGAGGTAGGCCGCCCCCGCATTGTCATGAAACGGTCCGTTGTCCTGGTGCGCGCCGATCAGTATCTCGTCGCCGGAGATGGCCACCGATTGGCCGAACTCGTCGACCGGCGCCCCGTCATCGGCCAGCAGCTCGCCCGCCGACTCCCAGCCGCCCGCGCCGTGGCGGAACGCATACGCCGCCCCGGAGTTGACGCCATTGTGATCGTGATGATGGGCGCCGATGACCGCGGTCGTGCCATCGGTCGCGACGGAATGTCCGAACCAGTCGCCGGCGGCCCCGTCGTCGGCCAACAGCTTCTCTTCCTGCTCCCAGGTCGCGCCGCCATGACGAAACACGTAAGCCGCCCCGCAGTCGAGCGCCGCGGCGTCCGCATGACGCGCCCCGCAGATCAGGACGTTTCCAGAGACGCCCACGGAGTATCCAAAGCAGTCGCCCGCCGATGGATCGGCCGGCAGCACACGTTCGTCGAGCAGCCAGTCGCCCCCGGAGTAACGAAACACGTAGGCCGCGCCGGCGTCGTCACCGGCGCTGTCCGCAAGGTGTGCTCCGATAGCCACCACGCCCCCGGAGAGTGACACCGCGCAGCCGAAGCCGTCGCCGGCGGCGCCATCCGCGGCCACCAGCTTCTGCTCTTCGACCCAGCGCGTGCCGTTGAAGCGGAAGACATACGCGGCCCCCAAGTCGATCGCCGGCCCGTCGTCGCGGTGGGCTCCAACGATCGCGACATCGCCTGCGATGGATACCGCGTTTCCAAATTCGTCGCCGCCGGCACCATCGGAGGGCACCAGCTTGCCTTCCTGAACCCACCCCGACGCGCCCAGCCGGAAGATGTAGGCCGCGCCGGAGTCGCTCCCGGTGTCGTCATCCCAGACCGACCCGACGATCGCCAGGTCGCCGCTGATGGCGACCGCGAAGCCGACTCGGTCGTCCTCCCGACAATCATCCGGAACCAAGTCAAGAAACTCGTGAATCTCGCACTGGCCCGCGGCCGGTAAAGCCCCGGCCAGGCACAGGCTGATCAGAGTTGCTACTTGTACAGCGTTCGACATGTTCGGCACTCCGTCCAGAGCAGCCCCGCTCGCCGTGGGCGCGCAACCGGCCCGTTAAGCAGAGCTACATCAGCGCTATCGTCGCCGTGTCGGGCGCGGCTTGAACCCCCGCGCGGCTCCCGCCTGTCGGCCTACAAGCGTCGCCTATTTGCGTTGCGGCGGCTTCGGTGGTTGTTGCGGTTATGGCGGTATGAGATGGGGTTACGGCGGGGGCGCCCGCGCGCATGTCCCCCCCCGACTGAGGTGAAGGCCGACGCTATCTACAGCTTGGCGATGTCCTTGAGCAGGCCTTCGGCAACGATGTCCAGCTTCTCGGGCGTCAGGTACGTGCCGGCGGCGATTTGGCTGCGAATGCCGGCAATACGGCGGTCCGTCACGGCCTTGGGGTCGTACGTGGTGGCCGCTTCCGACAGCTCGACGCGGTCACCTTGCTTCGGCGCGGTCCCGGCCTTGGCCTTGGCCGCGTCCTGGCGGCGTGCGACTTCGTTCGCCTCGCGCTCGATGGGGGTCGGCAGGCCGGCCAAACGGTTGTTGATTGCTCCGGTTTCGTTCATGTTTACTACCTAGCCTCCTCTGGGCCGCCTCCATTCAATCGGGGGCACCATCGGTCAGCCATCCTGTTGGCTCTCGTGTTCAGTAAGACGATGCAACTGCAGCCGGTCCTTCGGCTACTACCCATGCACCGCCACCCGCTCGCTCTCTGTCAGGACTATCGGCCGTTCACCGATAATCCTGCATGGGAAATACGGAAAACGTGGGATTCCCGATCGCGACCACCACAAAAGCGGCTGCCGGTATGCCGGGGGCGATATTATGGGGCGTGTGGGTCTGGTTTGGGCCGACGCAGTGTCAGAATCAGAAGCCCGGCCCATAAACAAGCCACGCTGGCTATCTGTGCCCCCGCCGCCCGGGCCGCGGGCCAGGCCAACAGACCAGCGCCGACCAGCCACACCACTAGCGCGGCCGCCGAGGTCTTACGAAGCGGGCCGCCGACACGCCGGGAGCGAATGACGTCGTCGGCGACCAGCGCCAGGGGCCAAAACGCGAGCGGCAGATAGTGCGTCCAGACCAGCGGCGCCGCCAGCAACATGAGGCAGCACCACAGGCCGAACTGGGCTCGCAACACGCGACCCGCATCGACGCTTTCCGGCGGCCAGCGACAAGGGCCGCGGATGGTCGCCAAACAAGTGAGCCCGACGAATCCGGCCATCAGGGCCACGTAGATCGACAGGATCACGCCGCGCGGCAGGTCGGCAAAATTCACGTACAGCGGGCCGCTGCTCGTCTTGCCGCCATCGACCGGAGACAACAATCGCCGCAGAACCATGGGGACGGCGTTGTTGCTGAAGCTGGCCTTGGTGGGCCGGTCGGCGGAGATGGTCTTGAGGGCGGAGTGGCCGCGAACGGCACGCTCGTAGAAGGCTCTGTGTTGCTTGACGGTCTCCTGGTAGCCGAGCGTGGCCAGCGGCAGGCCTATGCCGAGTGCGACCGTGGTGATGGCTGCCCCGCCCAGTACTCGCCAACGGCGCTTGAACAGGAAGAACAGCAGCAGGACAACCGGCAGGAGCTTGATCAGAGCCGCCAACCCGAGGGCCGCTCCGGCTTCCCATTCGCGCTCGCGCTCGACCAGGAACCAGGCGGCGACGATCAGGAAGACCAGCAGCAGCCCGACGTTGCCCAGCACGGCGCAGGAATGAACGTACGCCAGGATCAACGCCAGCGCCACCAGCAGCGCGCCGCGCGGTCGCCGCACTGGACCGTCGTCGAGCAGGTCTTCGACCAGCACAACGGAGACCGCGAATAGTGCCAGCGACAGCAACGTGAAGGCCGCGATCGCCACCTGCAACGGCATGAAACCCCAGGGCAGCATGAAGATCGTGAAGAAGGGCAGGTAGTTGTGCACGCCCAGTTCCGCCGAGATGACACCCGTCTCTCGTAAGTGGACGGCGTTCTCCCAGAAATCGCGGAAATCGCTCGAACTCTCCGCACGGTTGACGACGACCACCAGGATCACGAGCGCGTAAGCCCCGCCCGCAATGGCCAGCAGCAACCAGCCCCGCCGGCCTGAAGCGCGACCCTGGTCCGGGGCATCGTTCATGATCCGTCCGCCCGATTCCCGAACAACATATGGGCGTACAGCCGAGCCAGGTGCCGGAGGTAACGCAGTTGTTCGGCGGCGTTGAGCTTGGTGGTGCCCGCGGCCCGGTCGGCGAAGCTGATCGGCACTTCGACGACGTTCTTCCAGCCGTGACGCACGATGAGTTCGAGCGCGATCTTGTAGCCCACCGGCCGCAGCCGATCGAGCCGCAGATCCCCGCGCCTGACGCAGAAGAAGCCCGACATCATGTCCTTGACGGGCGTCAACGGCCAGGCCAGAAGGCGTGCGACCAGGCTGTTCAGCCGGCGATGCAGCGGCCAACCAAGATCGACCTGGCCGCCGGCGACGAAACGACTGCCGACGGCCATCTGTACACTCGGGTCGCGCAGTGCGGCCAGCAAGTCCGGGATGCTCTCGGGCGGGTGGGACAGGTCGGCGTCCATAACGACGACATGGTTGCCCT
>CAZUCH010000358.1:0-3924 GCA_964619045.1 uncultured Planctomycetales bacterium
ACGGACGAATCGGAGTGCCCCAGCACAACGGCACGCTGCGCCGAAACCACCGTCTCAAGGAGTTTCCCGAAAGCGTTGTAGATCTTGGCGACCGGCTGGCCGGCGGCAACGAGGTCGCCGGGTTTCACCAGGAAGCGAATGATCCCGCTGGTCGAACTGAGTGCGCCGTCCGAGTACGCCAAAAAGCGCCGCCGACACTCGCGATGCAGGTCAAACTCGAATGGTCTCTGTTGCGTCGCTACCATGCCCAGTTCACTGAGCAGGTTCCAGATCACTCGCACGCCATAGTCAACGTTGGTTTCGTTGACGACGTGCGCCTCGCCGAGTTCGAGGGTAATCGCGGGTATATCGTGAAGAAGCAGGCTGCCCGTGAGCGTCTTGTGAGAAACAAGCGACTCGGCGGACCTGCTCGGTTCCTGCACGAGCAGCAGACCCGTGCGACGGGCGAATCGCCGCGTGCGAGTGTAGGCCTTGCGATGCGCCGCCTTACGCTGCGGGTCGATGACCGCATACGGGATCGAATTGCGCCAATCGTTGTGCAGGTCCAACACCAGTGCGGGCCCTGTTTGAAGGATCTCCTGAAAAATCGTCGCGGCGATGCGATGCGCCAGAGATCCGTGTTGGTTCCCGGGGAAGCTGCGGTTGAGATCCTCGCCGCCCATCGAGATCTGCCGCGACCCCACCTCGAACCCCATGGGGTTCATGAGCGGGAAGGCACGTACTTCACCGCAGAGCAGCGGTTTGCGTTTCAGCCGCCGAAAGACCTCCTGGATGACTACCACGCCGCCCACTTCGTCGCCGTGCGCACACGCGGTGAGCCAAACAGTCGGGCCGGCGCCGGCCGCCGCAGCCGTCATCACTGCCAACCGCCTGCGGGAGAGGTCTGAGCCCGTGAGTATGTTCCGAAACGAGTATCGGACACCCGGTCGCAGTCGAGTTGCCGATCGATCAATCATGAGTGGACCCATCAGGTTTCACTGCGGACGATTCAAACAAGAGCGACCGTGCTCTCCTGCGGCTTGACCAAATCACTGGTGACGCGCTCCTGCGCAGCTTCGATGATAAGTCGAAGGAGGTCCGAATAGCGCAGACCGGCGTAACCGGCCATCATGTTGTATTTGCCGTCCCAGCACCACCCGGGGTTGGGATTCACTTCCATGAGCTTGATGACGCCGTTCGCATCGGCCCGGAAGTCGAAACGGGCGTAGTCGCGACACCCCAGTCGCTCGAACAGCGTGTTGGAATGGTCGTAGAGCGTCCGCCGCTGTTCCTCGTTGAGCTCGGCCTCCGCGTACTTGACCTGATCCCAATAGGGAGAGTCCGGACACCATTTGGACTCGTAGCACAGAATCGGCGGCAGGCCCTCGGGCAGTTGAGAGTAGTCCACTTGCAGCGCCGGTAGCATGCGATACGAGAGCCCCGGGTTTCCCACCACGCCCACCGAGTACTCCGTTCCCGCCAGGAACTCCTGAACGAGGATCGCGCATCGCCCGTAGGTGCTGCGGAGCCACTCGATGTATGCCATCAACTCGGTCGAGTTGCGCACCACGGCGTCCTTCGTGATGCCCACGCTGCTGTCGCCGAAATTCGGCTTCACGAGTGCCGGGAAGGTGGCGGGCAGCGTGGCGACGGAGTCATCCGGTCCGATGTACGACTCCATGGGGGTCGGGATGTCAAGAGACTCGGCGAACCCGCGCACGAGGTTCTTGTTGTAGCACAGCCCAAGGCATGCGGCGCCCGCGCCGCTGTACGGAATCCCGTGCATGTCCAGCAGCGCGGGTACGTGCAACTCCATCGTCGCACGGTTCCAGTACCCTTCGTCGCAGAGGTTGAGAACAAACGCGGGCGGCTCGGCGCGCAGTGTGCGCGCAAGCGCCTGATGGTCGTCGATGTACGAGAACTTGTAATCGGAAAGTTCTGCGAGCGCCACCCGCAGCCGTTCGGTGGTGTCGATGTCGAGCGGATTGAACTTCCCGTCCACCTTGATGGTATCCGGGAGGGATGGATCGCCCAGAAGGACCGTCACTTGCGGGTAGGGCGGAAGCGATCGGCCCGGCGGCGGCGATGCCGCCTGCCGTCGGGAAACACGCGCCGTCAGAACGAGACGATGAGCCATCATGCCCAGATCCTGCCCTCTGTCCGAATCGGCTTCCAGAGAGCCGTGATAGCGGACCGCCTCGAAGCCGACCTTCTCGAGCAGGCCGGTCAACTGGGCTTGGGAGTAGAGGCGCTCGGCATAGAACTGATCGGCGATGACGCCCCGTTCGGCATGCGTGATGACTTCACGCGAGACGATGCGTTCGCCGTCCTTCGCCAACGCGCGCTCACGACATACGAAGTGGCTCTGGTCAATCCACTCCCACGAGCGCGGCTCGAAGCTGGCGCGCATCCAGTCGCCGTCGACGACATCCAGGAACACGACGCCGCCTGGCATCAGCGCCCGCGCCACAGCCTCGAGAACCGCCTCGTCATCACGCTTGTGCTCGAAGTATCCGAAGGAGTTCCCCATGATCATGATGCAGTGAAACGACTTGTTCCGCTTGCGAAACTTGCGCGCGTCGCCTTCATGAAACGCGGCCGACAACTTCTCCGCGGCGGCGCGTTTGCGGGCAAGCCGTATCAGATAGCGAGAGCGGTCTATCCCCGTGACCTCTCGGAATCCGCGCCGTGCGAGCTCGAGGGAATGCCTTCCCTGTCCGCAGCAGAGATCGAGGATGCGATCATTGCGTTCCAGAGCGGCCGCCCGAACGACGAGATCCACTTCCCGCTGCGTGTTGTCGGGGTTTTCCACAACATCGCCGTCGGTCTTCAAATACGCCGCGTTGAAGAGGGTCCGCCACCAATCGGATGGAAGATGCCGTTCCAAGTCCGGCACGGGGCCGAATGTTCTGGGCGCGGCGGTTGCCCGCCGCGCAGCCGCTCGATGCTGTTCGTCAGTATCAGCCATACCTCTGCTCCACTTTTGGGTTGTCGGAATGCTCACGCCGATAGGGTCGAAGGGGATCGTTCGCCTCACCGCCGAGTCTTTCGACTTGCTGCAGACGGCGTGGTCGACATGGCCAGAGCCACGGTGCGGTCACCGGAGGTTCCTTACCTGGTTTCCTCTCGACCCTATTGGGCACCGCGACGTTAGCGTTCGACGCCCGACTGTCAATGGGCGGTTTGCCGGGCGAACCCTGTGCCTACTGAAAACCTGGTCCGCGGTGGTCCGGGACGCGAGGGGCGGCTTGGCGCGCGCCGGGCATCGACCGCGGTCAGGTTGCGTCAAGACGAGGCTGAAAACAGGTCAGGAATCAGTCCGGGAAGCAGCGCGGAATCAGTCGCTAAGCCCATACGCGACCAGCCGTTAGTCCTTGTCGCTGTGCGACTTAGGAGTTTTGGTGACACAGAGTTTTGGGGACACCACGGAGTTTTGGGGCCACCATACTCAATTCGGTCGGCGTTTGTGCCTTGGACCTCGTTCGTGCTGCTTCAGGATGCGGCCGGTCTTCTTCTCCAGGTTCGCCAGGAAGCCATCGTCGCCCAGCGGACGGCCGGTGCGGACGTGCCGACTCAATCGCTCGATCTGATCCTCAGCCGCCGCCCCTGCCAGCAGTGTCCTCCAACCGCGTCAATTTAGTACGGTGTCCCCAAATTGCTCTTAATTGCCCTTGCGCAGCTCCTCGATAACGCGCGCCGTGACGGCCTGGGCGAGTTCGGACTATTCCCGCTCGCTCTGAGAGTCGTCGTTACCCGCCGGCGGCGCGGAGCATCCACAGGTGGACTCGTCGTCGCCATCACGGCCGAGACCGGTGTTCACGCATAGGTCGCCCCCAGCGCGGCGAGGATCAACCCCAACTCCGAGGCGCTCCTTCATGTCGAACAGTTCATGCACTTCGGTGTCGGTCAGCCGTTCGACCTCGCCAATCTGCTTGGCCAGTAGCA
>CAZUCH010000359.1:0-3920 GCA_964619045.1 uncultured Planctomycetales bacterium
GCGGCCGTCCTGAAAGACGAGGCTGTGATGCTCCAGGACGGCGGTCCGCTCCCCCCAGCGGGGTGATAACGGTCGTGTCATGGACAATCGCAGCCATCGCGTTCTCCTACCCGGCCGTCCAGTGTCGGCGATTCGCTGGTCGGCCGCAACAACTGCGTTGGTCGCTATGTGTGTTTGCGGCATCTGCAAGCAAACGCCGGGCGGGCCGCCAAGGTAGCGACCCGCCCGATCATAATCACAACAGCGCCGGACTCGCGGACACTCAGGGACGCTTACGAGGCCGAACCTTCGCCTACTTGAGCGGCCGGCTTGGGCGTCATTTTGCTCGCAATGGTCTGCGAGAGATTGCGCAGGTCGATGCCTAGCACGGATTCGACCGTCGCCAACGATTCCGAGAGCATCTTGGCTCGGCTGAGGGCGGCGCCGGCGATTGCGTTTCCGCTTCCGCCGTCGATCACTGTCACACTGCCCAGATCGACGTCCTTTATCGTTGCGGCCAGGTAGCGGACAACGTCCGGCATCATCTCGATCAACATGACTTTGAGAGCCTCGGGGTTCTTCTGGATCGCCGCACCGATCAGCTCGATGGCCGAGGCGCGGGCCTTGCCGGCCTCGAGCGTGCTGGCGGCGTCACCCTCGGCCTTGGCCTTGGCAACGTCACGATTGGCCAGTGCCTGGGCAACCTCGGTCGCGGTAAGACGCGCTCTCTCGGCTTCGGCCTCGGCTTCCTGCTGGCTGGCCTCCTTCAGAGCCCCCTCGCGCGCCAGTTCGGCCTTTCTGATACGGAGCTCGTTCGCGGACTCGGCGATGGTTTTCTCGGCCCCCAGGCGAGCCGACTCCGCCCGCTGATGCGAGTTGGCCTCGACTTGCTTGGCCTCCGAGTCGCGCATGGCCTTGGCCGATCGGGCCGCCGCGTTGGCCTCGGCCTCCTTTATGACGGCTTCCGATGCCCGCTCGGCCTCGGCCTTACGAGCGGCGGAGAGCACCTCGGCCCGGGCCTTGCGGGCGATCGAAATCAGATACTCCTCCTCATCATGCACGTTCTGGATGTTGACGCTGTCGATCCCCAGCCCCAGCTTGCGGAAGTCGTCGGAGACCTCCCTCAGGACCGTGGCCACGAACTTGTCGCGGTCCTCGACGATTTCCTCGGGCGTCATCTTGCCGATCACGGCGCGCACGCCGCCCTCGAGCGTCTCGCGCGCCACGCGCTGCATTTCCTGCACCGGTTGCCCGAGGAAGCGCTCGATCGCGGCGCCGCGCTCGGCCGGGTCGGACGAGACCTTTACGTTGGCGACGCCGGTGATGATGATCGGCATCATGGTTCCGCCGCCCGACTGGGCCTTGACCTCGAGCGCGACCTGCATGTTGCGCAGACTGATCCGCGAGACCTTGTTGATGACCGGGATGACGATCTTTCGGCCGCCGATGATCGTTTGGTAGCCTAGTCCCTCGCGATTCTGGCGACCGGTGATGATGAGCATCTCGTTGGGGTTACCGACGACCACCAACTTGGCGATGATCGCCACAACGATCACGACTCCGATAAGCAGTACCACACCTATGGCGATTCCAGCTTCCATGAGCGAAACTCCTTCCTATTTCAAACCCGCTTTTCTCTCGAACTCTTCCTTCGATACAACTCGCGCCACGCCGGCGCGGTAGGCGACCACGACCACGTCGGTGCCGACCTTGAAGCCGGCGGCTTCGCTGCTGGCAACCGCCGGGACATATCTGCGCGTCTGGCGAACCTGGAGGGCCACCTCGCCCTTGTCGGGCGGAGTGATGGCGATGGTTACACGGGCCAGCTTGTTCACGTAATCCTGTGGCTGGGGCTTGCTGTCGCCCGACGTCTGTCGAATGTAGCGGAACAACTGATGCACGCACTGCCCGACGACCAAGCCGCCGACGATCGACAGCCCCAACGTCGCCCACACACCCTGCTCCGACATATGCGTGAGGACCACGCCGACCACGCCGAACACGGCGGCGAAGAAGACGACGAAACGCATCGAGAACCATGTGGACAGGTTGGCCGCCACATGACCGGCGTGCGCGACACCGGCATGGCCACCCATGTCGATCTCGGCGTCGGCGTCGATCTCAAACTCGGTGTCGGCGTCGAAATCGAAGTCCGCGTCGGCATCGACATCGAAGCCGACATCGGTCTCGACGTCCACGTCACTGTCGCTGCCGCCTAAAGCCGAGAGCACAACCAGACCGCCGCCGACGATCAGGCAGGCCCAGTACGTCGTGGTGAGGACGGCGCCGATTTCGGCCAGTAGTGGCATGAGTAGAATGACATCGAACATTTGACACCTCGCTACCCGGGCGGCCCGTCGGCAATCGGCGGGGCACACCTGCCCGCGCTATCGAGTAAAGGGTACCACACGGGCGCCGAGCGCCTATTCCAATTAGCGTCGATTCTCATAACCCCACCCATCAACTGGGCTTGGGCCTAAGCGCGTTGGGAATCGTACGCACCGGTTACGCTGCGCTACACCCGACACCAAACGCCGCACATGGTTGACGCCCGGGTTTGGCCGCCCGTACCATCTCCACCGGCGACCGGCTGGGTGTCGCCGGCACTATCCACAGACACGGAAGCTTCTGATGTCGAGGTTGTGGTCGTGGAGATGCGGCCGTGAGCGCTACCGAACAGTCCACGGACGGTCACACCGCCGGCACGCCCCAACCGTTGCCGCTGGATCGCACGTCGCCGCAACTTACGCTACGGGCCATCTTGACCGGCGTGTTCCTGGGGTCGCTGCTGTCGTGCTGCAATATCTACACCGGACTGAAGGTCGGCCTGCTGCCCGGCATGTCGATCACCGCCGCACTGCTGGGCTACGCCCTGTGGATCAGCGTGCAGAGTGTCACGCGCGTTCGCAAGTGGACGATCCTGGAAAACAACATCAGCCAGACGGTGGGCTCATCGTCGGCCGCCGTCGCGTCGGCGGGCCTGATCGGCCCCATCCCCGTGTTGGCCCGTATGACGGGGCACACGCTCCCGTGGCACTTGCTGGCACTGTGGATCTTCTCAGTCTGCCTGGTCGGCATCACCGTCGCGATTGCCCTGCGGCGACCACTGGTGATCATCGACAAGCTCCCCTTCGCCGACGGCACGGCGAGCGCCACGACGCTCCGTGAGCTGTATTCCAAGGGCAGCGCCGGGCTGAAGCGATCCGCCGTGCTCATCGGAGCCGCCCTGATGGCCGCCTCGCTCAAGCTGGTTGGCGCCTTCACACTGGCAGGTTGGAAGCTGCCCGGCGTGATCCCCGCCAGCGTCAGCATTCGCGGCTTCGCGCCCGGGTTTCCGACCTTCGGCCTGCAAACCTCGCTCTTCCTGTACGCCATCGGCGGGCTGATCGGCTTCCGCGTGGGGGCCGCGATTCTGCTGGGCTCGATCGTCGCGTGGGGAGTCCTGGCGCCCGCACTGGTGGAACAAGGATACGTGCAGTTCCAGCCGGGCCCGGCGATCAAGAACCACATCGCACTGGTGCAGTGGTTGGTCTGGCCGGGCACCACGATCATGGTCGTCGCCGCGCTGACTACGCTGGCGTTTTCGTGGCGTTCAATCGCCGCGGCGTTTGCCCTGGCTGGGAGCGCCGCTCAGGGCCGCGACACCGACCGGATCGGTCGCCGCTGGTTTCTGGTCCTGCTGGGTGTGGCCCTACTGCTGTGCGTGGTGCTACAAGTCGCGCTGTTTGGCATCCCCGCCTGGATCGCGGCGTTGGCCGTGCTGCTGGCCTTCGCGCTGGCGGTTGTCGCGGCGCGCGTCTCGGGCGAAACCAGCATCGGAATCTCCGGGCCGATTGTCAAGGTGGCCCAAGTGGCCTTCTGCGCACTGCGTCCCAACATGGTGGCGCCCAACCTCATGGCGGCCAACGTCGCCGGCGGGGCGGCCGCCCAGTGCAGCGACC
>CAZUCH010000360.1:0-3918 GCA_964619045.1 uncultured Planctomycetales bacterium
CCGCCACGAGTACGTCGCGAATCCGCACGGGCACCGTTGCCATGCAGTACGCCAGACCCGGCAACCACAATGCGCACACCGACACGCTGAAAGCCGTCGCCACACCGTGTGGCCCCCAGCGCAGTCCGATCAAGACGGCGACTATCAGCGTGCTCGACGAGATCACCGTCCAGCGCAACTGCCGGCGAGTCTGGTCCAGGGCGACGTACAGCCAGGACGTCGCCACGCCCAGCACTCCAACCAGCGCCGCCGGCGCCAACAGGCGAAAGAGCGGCACCGTGGCGTGCCATTGATCGCCCAGCACTGTCAGCACGACGTCCTCGGCCGCCACGAACACGAGCACGACCAGCGGCATGCCCAGAGCGGCCGTGATTTGCAGAGCCTGGCGATAAGGAGCGAAAACGGACCGGGTCATTCTGCAAGCGGCTCAAGGCCGTAATCGCCACGTTCGTAATCGGCAGGCTGATCTGCTGGATCGGCAATAAGAGCAGTTGATAGGCCTTGCTGTAATAGCCCAGCGCGCCGGCCCCCCAACGCCAGCCCAGCAGCAGCTTGTCAGCCTGGCGCGACACGGCCACCAGCAACTCCACGCCCGTCAGGTTGCCGCCGAAGGCCAGCATCGATCGGACGCCGGCCCCGCGCCGCGGCAATCCCGGCCGCCATCGGCACACCAGCCACACGCTGATTAGCAGCGCAGCCGCATTGGCCAGATGCATGAACACCAGCGACCAGTGCCGCCAGCCGGCCCGCGCCGCGACGATCGCGACCACAGCGCCGGCGGCCAGCGCGATGATCTCGACGGCGGCCAGCGCTCCGAAGCGCATCCGCCGTCTGAGCAGCGCCTGGTGTTGCACGGCCAATCCACCCAGGACAAATGTCCCGGCCAGCGCCGCCGTCACCGGCACGAGCTCGGGCCGACCGTAGAGCCACGCGATGAGTGGCGCGCAGAGGACGGTAACCGCGGCCAGCAGCGTGCCGAACGCCGTATTCACCCAGAACAGCGTGCTAATTTGCGAATGACTGATCTCGGCGCGTTGAATGGTCGCACCGGTAAGCCCCATGTCCTTGAGCCGGGCGATGATGTTTGTGACGGCGGTTACCATGGCCAAGAGCCCGAAGTCGGCGGGCTCAAGCAGGCGGGCCAGGACTGCGGTAGCGCCCACTGTGAGCACGAACTTGGAGCCCTGCGCCACCAAAGTGACAGCGCCGCCGCGCACCGACCGGCTGCGCAGATCGTCCGAGTCCGGCTGCGGGCTCATGCCACCGGCGAGTTCTGGATTGTTCGCTGAGGGCGGGCTCATTGCGCATCGACCTTGGAGACGTCGCCAGCGACACGGCCCAGGCTCACCCTCTGCGGACCGGAGCTGGTTAGTCGCAGTCGCGCGGTCTCGAATACGTAGCCGCACAATCGGACATGATAGTAGATCAGCAGAATGGGAAATGAGCGAATCATCTCACCGGCGGTCTTGCCCTTGTTGACCAGATCGTTGTAGACCAGTGCGGCGATCGCAGCGCATGCAAGAAGCAGCGGCATCAGCCACCACCAGCCGCCCGCCAACACCAGTGGTAGCGCCAGGTAAGTCAGTATGAATGGGAGCATGTCGAGGCGCTGGGGAAGGTAGTACTTGTAGACCAGCCGAGCCGCCGACCGGCCGCCGCGCAATGCCTGGCGGAAGAAGGTGCGCGCGGCGAGACGATGCTCGTGGAGCACGACGGCGTCGGGTACGACGTGTTGTTCGTAGCCCGCGGCGCGCAGCAGCAAGAAGAGCCCCTCCTCGTCGCCGCGCCCCGAGACGGCGATGTCCCGCCGGCCATCGGAGTCGGTTGCGGGCTCGGCCCGGTCCTCGTCCAGGCGATAGCGCAGCAGCAACTCGCGCCGCACGCACATGTTCCCGGCCACCAGTCGCCGCGCGGGTCCGGGCCGTGCCAGGCGATGGGTGCCCTTGAAGGTCAACTCATAGATGTTGCTCGGCGGGAGATCGACGACGCGCCCGGTGACGGCGGCCACCCTATCCGAGACGAACCCGCGCATCAGCCCCGCGAGCCACTCGGGCTCGGCGATGCAATCGCTATCGAGGAAGGCCACGAACTCGCCGCACGCCGCGCGGATACCGCGATTGCGACTGGGATTGGCGCCGGCCGGTTGGTCGTTGCGCAGCGCTCGCAGCGGCGGCCCGTCCGGCATGTCAACCATGCGCCGCAGGAGTTCGGGCGTGTCGTCGGTCGAGCAATCGTCAACGACGATAATCTCGAAGTTGGGATAGGTCTGGCGGGCGAGTGCCTCCAGACAGCGTGACAGAATATCCCGCCGATCGCAGGTCGGAATGACAATCGACACGAGCGGCGTGTCGATCAGTACCAGGGGTGGATTCGGTTTCACACGGCCTCACCAGAGCTCGCGCCGGATGCCGCTTTCGGCTATGGCGCGCGCGGCCCAGTGTAGCGGCGCGGAGTGGATGTACAAGCCGCCACGCAGTCGAGAGCCGATTGCATTCTGACGAGTCCCAAGGCGGCCCTAGCCACTTCAAGGCATTTGTTATCGGCACTTCCGCTGTTCACGGTGCTCCGGTTTGTGCTCCCTGGGGCGCCGCTCTACGGTTAGGCCCTCTTCCCAAAGTACCGTTTTTTTGGAGACTTTGGCTCATCGACCAGGTATACTCACCGGGGAACTTGCACGATCGTAATTGCGCTGGAATGGTCCCCAACCCTCTGGAGAAACCGAATGTTGTTCAATCGCAGTGTGCTCTGTTTGATCGTTGTTTGTGTTTGTGTCGTCGCCACCGCGCCGGCGGAGATGGTCCGCTACGACGATTACAAGCTGGTGCGCGTTCACCCGCAATCGCTGGACCAGATCGATGAACTGCACGCCTTGGGCGCGCGGCTGATGAGCGATTATGAGGGCATCGGCCCGGTGGACTACATCATCCCGCCGGAGGCAATGGGCGAGTTCGAACTCCTGGGCATCCCGTTCAAGGTGCTGGACGACAACATCCAGAAGGCCATCGACGCTGAGCGCGCCCTGCTGGACGCGGCGATCGATTTCGGTCCGCGCGACCCGGCCTGGTTCACCAACTACAAGACCTTCGACCAGATCGTCGCCAAGCTCAACGCACTGGTCGTCGACCGCCCTGATCTCTGCACGCTAACCGACATCGGCGACACGCTCGAGGGTCGCGACATCTGGTGCCTGCGCATCAGCGGACCGGGCACCGACAAGCCCGCCGTGCTCTTCAACGGCACACAGCATGCCCGCGAGTGGATCAGCCCGATGGTCAACATGTGGATCGCGGACAGGCTCGTCAGCGAATACGACACCAACCCGGATATCCAGTCGCTGGTGAACAACATCGAGTTCTTCATCATCCCAGTCGTCAACGCCGACGGCTACGCCTACACATGGTCGAACGACCGCAATTGGCGCAAGACCCGCCGCAACAACGGCGGCGGCTGCTACGGCGTTGACCCCAACCGCAACTGGGCCGAGGGCTGGGGCGGCGGCGGATCCAGCGGCGACCCGTGCGACGATCTCTATCGCGGCCCGACACCCTTCTCCGAGCCCTGCACGCAAACCTTGCGGGACTACTTCATCGCCAATCCGCAGATCGTCTCCAACATCGACTACCACAGCTACTCCGAGCTGATCCTCTCGCCGTGGGGCTACACGAACGCCCTGCCGCCCGATCATGACACCTTCATGTATCTCAACGAGCGCATGCGCGACGAGATTCTCGCGGTCCACGGGCATGATTACGAGTATGGCCCGATCTACACGACCATCTACCAGGCCAGCGGCGGCAGCGTCGATTGGGTCTACGGCGACCAGGGCATTTTCTCCTTCACGATCGAATTGCGACCGACCAGTTGGATCGGCGGCGGCTTCGAGTTGCCCGCCTCTGAGATCATCCCGACCTGCGAGGA
>CAZUCH010000361.1:0-3899 GCA_964619045.1 uncultured Planctomycetales bacterium
AGGCCGTTCTCGAAGCGGCGGAGACACTCGGCATCCGCATCCACCTCTGCCGAGGGAGCATGAGCCTGGGCCACAGCGGCGGGGGACTGCCGCCCGACGACTGCGTCGAGCAGGACGCCGACGTCCTGGCTGATTGCCAGCGCGTGTTGGACGCCTATCACGACCCGAGCCCGTACGCACTACGCCGAATCGACCTGGCCCCGTGCTCGCCGTTCAACGTGACTCGCGAGTTGATGCGCGACACGCGCGTCCTGGCCCGTGAGCGGGGTGTGCTGCTTCATACGCACCTCGCCGAGACGCGCGACGAGGAACACTTCTGCACCGAAAAATACGGATGCCGCCCCGTGCAATACCTGGCGGACCTCGATTGGCTCGGCCCCGACGTCTACCTCGCCCACTGTGTCTACCTGAGCGACGATGAAATCGAACTGTTCGCCAAAACGGGCACCGGCGTCAGCCACAACCCAACGTCGAACCTCCGGCTCGGCAGCGGCATAGCCCCCGTGCGGAAAATGCTCGCCGCCGGCGTGCGCGTCGGGATCGCGGTCGATGGATCGAGCAGCAACGATGGCGGGAATCTGCTCGCCGTCGCCAAGCAAACACTGCTCTGCGCTCGCGTCTTGCCAGCCGTTACATCAGCCCCTTCGGGGCTCATGCCCGTGGCCGATGTGTTCCGACTGGCAACCATCGGCGGAGCGGAGCTTCTACGTCGGGAGACGCTGGGACACCTGGGAGTAGGGGCGGCGGCGGACTTCGCGATGTTCCGGTCGGACGACATCGCATTGGCCGGCGCAGCCGTACAGGATCCGCTGGCCGCGCTCATCCTCTGCGACCCGGGCCGCGCCGATCGAGTCTACGTCGCCGGTCGCGCGGCGGTGCTTGATGGACGGATAGTCGGGCTGGATGAGACCGCACTCGGTCGAGGCATGAATGATCTGGTCGCGAAGAGATTCCGCAGACCGGGTTGAGGACGAACGGCCCGCAAGCCGAGCGCGTGGGTTACAGCAGAGGCGTACCCCACTCGAAGCTGTAAGCCTCGTCGTTGATAACCGCGAAGAAGCCGTCGTCATCGACCGCAATGTCATAGACGGCCTGGTCAACGCCACAGGCCCGCAAGTAAGCGTCCAGAGCGTGGCGGAGTTGCTCCTCATCGCTGGAACGGGGGACGTCCAAATCCACGGTACGGACTTCGGTGCTATCGAAGCCGCAACGCGGCACGCAACGGATCATTAACGCGGTCTTCTTCATCGCTCCATCCCAAGGCACGGCACTCCAGGCGCGGTGCCCACGAGTACTTCTCTATCTATTATACGCTTTCTTGGGCGGGTCTGTTCAAGTGCCAAGCCGAAGACCTATAGATATTGCTGAAAACGGTCTAGCACGCCGGTAACGCGTCAATTAGTTGTTGAATTTCGTCGGGCGTGTTGTAGAAATGCGGGCTGGCACGCAAACGGCCCAATCGGCTGGCCACAACGATCTTGAACTCGTCCAGAAGATGTCGTTGGATAGAAGCAAGGTCTTGTTTATCAGACGAGAACGCGACGATGCCGCTCCATTCGCTCGGCGTCCTGGGACTGTGGACGCGCCAGCCCTTACGCCCCAGGCCGTCGACCAATTGGTCCGTGAGTTGCTTGACACGCTTCTGGATATCTTCGATCCCGAAGTCGAGCAGCAGTCGGATCGAGGCGCCCAGGGCGCTGATGCCGGCCAGGTTATAGGCTCCGCCGTCGAATCGGCGAGCGTCATCGTGCAGGTCGATTTTGCGCTCTGGGCTGTCAAAACCCTGCTTCATGCAGAAGTAGCCCAGCTCGGTGGGATGCAGATAGCCGATCAAGTCGCGTCGACAATAGAAAATGCCGGCCCCGTCCGGGCCACACAGCCACTTGTGCCCGTCGGCGGCCAGAAAATCGATGTTCATCTTGCGAACGTCGAACGGGTGGACGCCGAGGGCCTGAATCGCGTCCACGCAGAGCAGGACACCCTCCTCGCGACACAGCTCGCCCAGGCGCGTCAGGTCGGTCCGAAAGCCGTTGCCCCACTGCACCGCCGAGACCGCGACCACCCGCGTATGCTTGTCGATCGCGGCCGCCAGGCGATCAAACGGGACGCGGCCGTCTTCTTCGGGGACGACCTTGAGCTCGACGCCGCGCTGCTCGAGGTTCATCCAGGGATAGACGTTAGCCGGGAATTCCATGCTATTGGACACGACGTTATCGCCCGTGGCCCACTGGATCCCATTGGCCACGAAGCAGAGCCCTTCGGTCGTGTTCTTGACGAATGTGATCTCGTCGGCGTGCGCACCCAGCAACTCGGCCACGACCCGCCGCATCGACGGCAGCATGCCGTGGTACGTTCCCGTCAGATACGAGGATTCGGAAACCTCGCGGGCGTAGTTGCATAGTGCTGCCGCGGCCGGCGCCGAAAGCGGAGCCACCGCGGCATTGTCCTGGTAATTATAGCGCCGCGTAATCGGGAACTGCGCGCGAATCTCATCAATCGTCATGGCGACCTTTCGGGGGCGTAGCACGTCTCGTTGCCGCCTTCAATTGTAGGCTCACCTGCAACGCCTGTCTGCCCGCCCGCCCGATTGGGCAACCCCCGGGGTGCGTGACAGTTTCGGCGGGATCCAGAACAGAACCCCGAGCGTGAGCGAGCGGGACCATACGCAAACGGACCGCCCACGAAGACCCCGCGCTGACGCTTGGGGCTCTGATCAGCTCCGCCCAGAGTGTCATGCAACCCAGAAACCTACGGAGCTTGCGATGGGGCATAGGCCTCACCGCGCTCATACGCCGCGATCCGTTGCCGAATAATCTCGGCGATCTGGTCATTGCCCGCAGCCTCGGCCAACGCCAGCGCCGCCCGCGTGGCCGCCAACGCTTCTTCGAACCGGCCCGCCGCCGCGTAGCACACTCCCAGCACGTCCAGCGGCTCAATTCGCTGCTGTCCGGTCAGTTCGCAAGCTCGCCGGGCCGACTCGATCGCCCGCGGCGCGTCGCGCAGGCGCGCGTCGGGCGTGCTTACCAGGATCCACGCCAATTCGCGATGCATCAACGCGTTGTCGGGCTCGTGGCGAACCGCCAGCCCGAGCTGCTCGATCGCGGCCTCATGTTGACCCTGCCGCAGCAACAGCTTGCCTAGCGCGTAGTGCGCGCCGGAGTGGTCGGGTTGCGCCTGAAGTGCCCGCGCGAGGTGCGCCCCGGCTTCATCGACCCGCCCCTGACGCGCCAGCAACTCACCCAAGCCATAGTTAGCGACGGCGTTACCCGGATCATGGCGTAGGGACTCGGCGAAGCACGCGGCACCTTCGCCAAACTGCCCACGCGCGCACAACAGCGAGCCCAGCATCGCCTGGGCATCGAACAGCTCCGGCTTGATCCGCACCGCCGCCGACAAGTGCGCCACTGCTTCGTCGAGCGCCCCGTGCCGATAGAGCAACATCCCCAGGTTGTAGTGCGTGCTGGAGTTTGCCGGGTCGAGCCGCAGAGCTTCCGCCAAGTGCCCCGCGCCCTCCTCTTCCCCGTCGTGTGCCGCCAGCAGACCGCCCAGATTGCAGTGTGCGATGGCGTTCTCGGCGTTCAACTCCAGCGCCTTACGGTACTCGCGCATGGCACTCTCAGCGTCGTCCGATCGCATGAAGGCGTCGCCGGCCCGCACATACGAGACGTCGTCCAGGAACAGTTCCCGAATACGCTTGATCGCACCCGGCTCCAGATTGACGAACTCGGGGATGTTAGCGGCCCGATCGGCGCCGGTGAAACGCGACAGCAGCACCGCCGGGCTACTCTCGCCGTCCGCGTCGATATGGGTCAGAAAGAGCTGTGTGTACGGCGTGTTGGCTTTCGACGAGAACACCAACCAACGACCATTGGGTGACCAACTGTGCCACGAGTTCATCA
>CAZUCH010000362.1:0-3893 GCA_964619045.1 uncultured Planctomycetales bacterium
GAGCGTCGGGAAGGACGGTACAACGACGCGGCTCTCGACCATTTCGGAGAGACGGTCCATGCTCGTGCTGAAGCACAACCGGCCCTCATCCATCCGCCAGACCTCTGCGAATTCGCGCGCCTTCCGGCGTTTCGACTCGCTCTTGCCGACCTCCGGCCTGAACCGGCAGGCCTCGCCATCCCGTTCCACGTGCCAGACGAGGTGGATGTAGTCCGACCCCTCGGGAATCATGGTCAGCGTTACCTTGCCAATACCGGAGGTAAGCCGTAGCCGCCCCTGGCTGTCTGTCACCTGACTTAGAAAGGCGGTTCTCCTGAAGTTGAGCGAGGGAATGGCCTCTCCAATCAGCAGGCTGTCCCGCCCCTCGAAGTCGTCCAAGGAGAGAACCCGACCCAGGTCGTACTGCTCTATGTCGTCGTACCCCGACAACTTGACGGTCTTGTCTTTGGCCTTCAGGAACTGGCGCAGTTCCTGAAAGCCCGGGCACGTCCGTTCCGCCAGGGTCCGCGCCATGCGATGGTTCCACGACTCCCGAAGGCGCCGCTTGGCGATATCCAGGAGTTGCAGGTAGGACAGGCCGTCCACGAACCACATGTCCTTCTGGATGTACTCCAGGGTCCGCTCGAACCGGGTCTTCTTCTCGTAGTAGTAGCCCTGCTGCGTGGATACGTCAGGGCCGTAACCGAACGACTCGAGCTCGGCTACTTTGGCGCTCTCGGTGTTGAGCCGTTGGACGAAGGCGTCAATGAGCGACGGGTGGACATCCGTGCCGTCCTGGTTTGTGGTCCAGGGGTGAACACCACCCATCAGCACATCGCGTATCGACACCTCCACCTTCTCCCAGGCCAGCCGTTTGAACTGGGCGAACTGCTGGTCCGGCTCGAACCAGAATCGAAAGGTCTTCAAGGTACTCATACTGCCACACCTCCCTTCGCTGCGCCCGTACCGTCGGCCAGAAGGCGCTCGAATTTGTGAATGTCGTCCTGGATGGCCTGCGCCGTTTCCGCCAGGCGCTCGCGGTTCACGCATTCCGACTCGACCAGTTGGGACACGTGCTGATAAGCGACCAGCTTGTCGAGGTCGGATTCCCGCTGGAGGAGTCCTTCGACCTCTTCGATGTACTCGACCGCGTCAGCTTCGAGGTGGCCGACGCACTTGGTGCTGAGGCTCCCGCCACTGACCTTGGCGGACAATGACGCCAGCAGTTCCTGGGGCACGGTCCCCGGCCGGCGCGCCTCAACTTGCAGCGCCGTGTAGGCCAGGAGCGTGATGTCCCTGTCCTCTTTCATGAGGTCGGTCCACGCCTTGGACAGCGCGAGCTCGCCCAAGTCCTCCGAGAGCAGCAGCTCCGCGCGGCGCATCAAGTCTCGGGTCGTAAACAACTCATAGACCAGGTTCACCCGAGCCAGTTCCGCACCTTCCTCGAAGTAGCTCGACAGCAGGTCGAAGCAAATCTCCATCTTGTGGACCGCTTCCTCCCGTTTGAGCCCCTCGTCATTCAGGCCAACAGGGATGCTGGACTGCACCACATACCGCGCGGATTCGACAAAGCCGGGCACGTCTGTTTGGAATACTTCGGCTTTAGCCATTTCCACAGCCCGGTTCGCCAGCAGGTTCCTGTGGATGAACCCGAGCCTGCGCCCGTCCAAGGCCACATCGCCGCCTGTTTCGCGCACAAGGAGGTCCGCGAACTTGGCCAGGAACTCAGCCAGGGTTGGCATCTGGTTGCGGAGCCGGAGGAAGTGGGTTCCGGCTCTGGCCAGAACCTCCCTTAGTCGGGATCCGACGCCTTCGACATCGGCTGGGGCGACGGTGCTGGCCGTTTCACCGCCCGTCCATTCGGACAGGCTGGGCGCATCGTCGCCATTGATGTGTGTCGCCACCCTGATCCTGTCCGCCTCGTCCATCTGCAGGACGTCCGGCGGATACAGGAAGATCGCGAAACGCCCGATGAGCGCGTTGTCCAGCGCCTGCGTCGCGCTGTAGCTGATGGGGTTCATGGCCGCCCACACCCATTTCACCTGGGTTGGGAAGCCCATGATCTTGCGGCTCCGGATGATCTCCAGCCATTTGCTCTGGAGTTCCGGCACCGCGCGGTTGAGTTCGTCGATGAGCACGAGTTCCTTGTCCCAGATGGTCACGGGACTCGGAACGTACTCCACGACGCCGTGCTTGAGCTTCTCCACATTGGGATAGCCCAGCACGTCTTCGAACATGGCCTTGGACGCGTCGTACACCAGGAACTTGCGTCCCAGCGCCTGCGCGACCTTGTTGGCCACATGGGTCTTGGCGCACCCGTGATTGCCGATAAGCAGCAACGGGTCGCCGGTTAGGAGAGAAGCGAGGACGAGGTTTTCGTCAGCTTCCTTCCAGCCAAAGATGCCAAGTTGGTTCAGAATCATGGTTCTACCTCCTTCGTGTTTGTCGGAACTGCGGCATGCAAGTTCCCCTTGGACTCGTGTTTTGGAAAGGTAAGGTATTCAATACCAATGGATTACGGCAATTGCCCCGGCGCCGGCCCTCGTTACGTGGCCGGTGAATCGCACAATTCCGCCAGAAGAGCGGTCTATAAAGGTGAAACAACGCATACGCGCCGTAAGGGGTAGGCAGTCGGATCTGTCCTACGGAGGTGGACGATGAACGTCAAAGACGAGTATCTTCGTTTCAAGGCCGATAACAAGCTGAAGACCGGGCGCTTCGAAGACCGCGTCTTGCTGCAGAAGTTTCTAAGGGACCGGCTGGAGGTCATATGGGGCGAAAATCCCTGCTTCTCCAATGGCGGCCTTCTTCGGAACTACATGACGCAATTCGCAATCGGTTTCGCCTACTATGACTGTCG
This sequence comes from uncultured Planctomycetales bacterium, assembly GCA_964619045.1. Lineage (GTDB taxonomy): Bacteria > Planctomycetota > Phycisphaerae > UBA1845 > Fen-1342 > JANQFV01. Next base: position 2,840 of record CAZUCH010000362.1, read on the forward strand.
CCCGAGCGAATTCTGCAGGACGCATTGTTACGGCCTGGCGCTTGCCGGCGCCTTTGATTACAACATGTTTCGCCTCGGGGTACTCACTTCAGAATCGCTCAAGACAGGTGACCCCAGGTTTCTCACACCCTTGTCCGAGAGCTTGAAGAAACTCGAGTGTGTCAAGATCGGGCACTGGGGAGACGCCGTGTTGGAACAGGTTCCAGTTGTCACCAGTTTGGTCGCGGAAACCCCCAATACCACCTTTTGGTGGTACACTAGGAAACAAGAGATTGCGCTGGCGGTAAACGAGTGTAACCAGCCTAATCTCAGGGCGTATTTGAGCCTTGATCCGACGACGGAATACCCGGCCTATTCAGAGTATCCTTATGGGATCACGTATTTCTTTGGAGACGGTCTCCGCCACGCCAGGCATCAGAATATTCTGGACGATGATCGCTTGATAGCTCTGTTCGCGCGCAAGCGAGGTAGATCCATCGAAGACCCTGAAGATTACGGTGTCAAATCACACCCAAAACTGTGCGAGGAGAAGAGACTCGCCCTGTCTGGCGCGAAAACAAACGAGATGTGCTTGTCTTGTGTTGGACGGTGCAGGTTCCGTACGCCACAAACAGGTACCAAGCAAGGGAAGAGTGACATCCCGCCACACGCTTGCGACGCTGAAAGCAAGGCAAAGACCTGTGGAGAGTGAAAGTAAGACACGGGCGGAGACATCGCCCTGGCTATCCTCCAGCCAAAGATGCGAAGTCGCATAAATCATGGTTCTACTTTCTGTCTTCGGTTCGAATTGAAAGAGAGGCATCCCAACCAAGAGGCGCCTCCCGTAACAATCACACTGATCTCAGGTTTCAGGGCTTCAGGTCGCACTCCATTACGAAAAAGCTCGTGCCATCGTCTCCCTTACAGTGCCGCGCATCTTGATGTGTGATGCCGGACTCTTGAAGCCACTGGCTCTCGGCGTTTCTCGCGGACGCTTCAGTCATGAAGACCTTGGCGTCGTTGACAACGCCTTGAAACGTCTCTATCGCAACATAGACTTTCATGTGTTTCACCT
>CAZUCH010000363.1:0-3881 GCA_964619045.1 uncultured Planctomycetales bacterium
CATCGCCAGGTTGCATGTCGGCCGCAGGGCCTTGCGGATGCGCTCGGGCAAGGCGGCGGCTTCGGTGGCGGCCAGCAGCCGCGCGCTTATCATGCGCAACACCACGGCGCACACGGCGCGCGCCAAGACGCCCACCAGGATGACGGCCAGAATGCCGACCCACTGCCACACTTGCAGCGGCCCCAGCGAGTGCTTCAGGCTCGCGGGCACGTAGTATTCGCGCACATAAAGCGAAGGCAGCGACCAGAACGACACGCGCAGATGCCGCAAGTCTTCCTTGATCGGCTCGCGCTCCAGAGCCCGGTAGAGTCGCTCGATGTTGCGGGCCGTGGCGGCGGTGAAGAGCCACTCGCCGTCAAGTTCACCGCTGTGGCGCGATCCAATCTCGACGCGTCCGGCGGTGTGCTTGAGCAACGAGTACGGGTCGCCCTCGCCCGGCCCGGTCGGCACATCCTGGAGAACGATCAGCCCCCACCGATTGAGCACTAGCCACAGCTTGCCGGCCAGCACGTCGGCTTGCCGCCGTTGGGCCTCCTTGAGTTGCGACAGATCGAGGCAGCGAACGGCCTCGTTCAGATCGTTCTCGCGCATCGACGTCAGGAACAGGTTCATCGTCGCCTGGGGCGAACTGGTATCCAGCCGCATGACCGGGGCCGGCGCCGCGCTGCCATCCTCGGCCGTTTGCGCGGCGCGTTCACGCAAAGCTCGCATGATGTCGGGCATACGGCGTATCGTCGCGGCCGAGAAACGCCAGCGTCCGTCGGGCTGGCGAACCACCATGGCGCTGAGCGGGTCGACCCCGATCCTGACCGTGTCCACGTCGGGCTCCGGCTCCTTGGGCAGGTCGGTCTCACGATCGAAGCCCTGCTCGGACCGTGCCACCGCGATGAGCGCCGCCAATGCGTCCGCGTACTCCGGCCCGAGTTGGTCGCGCTGCTCCTCGTCGATGGGCGACAGATCGAGACACGCCATCGCGTCAACGTAGCTGGCCGGGTTGCGCTCCGCCTCCGCGGCCTTGACCAGAAACTGCTGTACGGTGTGAAACGGCGAGCGCAGTGGGTCCTGCCGCTGGGTGGCCTGCTCTTCGTCCGGCGGCGCCGCCGGCTGGCTGGCCTGGACCGCCAGAGCTTCCGCATTGGCCTTGATCTGCGTCAGAAGATCATCGAGATGCTCGTATATCCTTGGGACGCCGGCCACGGTCGAGGCCGAGAACTTCCACTCCTGAATTGTGCGCGGCTGGAGGTCGCCGTTGTCAGTAGCCTCCGCCTGCGGCGAGCCATCAGCACTGGTGGGCAGGGTGCGCTGGATTCGCTCCAGAGCCAGCAAGAGCGGATCCTTGCCAATCGTCTGGCTCGGCGCGTCGGGCTGGTCGGACAACTGGTCGACAGTGAAGACGCCGACCGCTTTCAGGCGGTCCAGAATCTCGGCCAACTTGCCAACGTACTCGACGCCGCTCGTACGCCGCACTTCCTCGTCTATCTCGGCGAAATTGAGGCACGCGAGCGCGTCTTCAGGCCGCTGCCCGTCGATCGCGGCCTGGAAGTGCCGCATCATGGCGCTGGGGGATACCAGCGGGTTGGCCGGCGGCTCGGCCGGTGCTTGCCCGTGCGCCGCGCTCACCAAAAGGCACGTCGCCATCAACAACGCCGCCCAGTACGTCCTTCGCATCCGCATACTCACAGCCCGCCAACTAGGCACTCGCTCGCCGCGCCGGCGTTGGGCCAGCAGCGCTCCGTATAGCCTATCCGCACTCCCCGGCCGCCTCAACATGCCGATATCGCCCCGCCAGAACCGCCGAAACGCGCTTTGCACCGCAAACCAGGAACGCGGCGTCTACCAGAGCCGATCCGAAATCTCAATCTTGCACGGCGGCAAGCTGCTCATGAAGCGGCGACCGTAGTGCTTACGCTGCACGCGCGGATCCAGAATCACGACGATCCCCCGGTCGGACTGCGAACGAATCAGCCGTCCGAAACCCTGGCGAAACTTCAGCACGGCCTCGGGAATCTGATAGTCGTTGAACGGGTTGCCGCCTCGCTGGCGGATCAGCTCCATGCGAGCCTCGATCATCGGCCGATCGGGAACCGCGAACGGCAACTTCACGATCGTGACGTTTGAGAGCGCCTCGCCGACGACATCCACGCCTTGCCAGAAGCTGTCGGTCCCGAAGATTGCCGCTCGGGGTGTGCTCCGGAACTTGTCGAGCATCTTCGAACGCGGCAGCGACTCGCCCTGGGCCAGAATCGTGTAGCCCTCGGTCGATAGCTCGTCGCGAACCGTCTTGACGACCTCGTCCAGCATCTTGTAGCTGGTGAACAGCACGAACGCTCGTCCCTCGGTCTGGCGCAGGTAGTGGAGGATGGCCCGCGCCGCCGCCGCCGTGAATTCGCCCACATTCGACGGCTCGGGCATGCCGGCCTCGACGTGCAGTGTCACTTGCCGCTCGAAATCGAACGGCGACCCCAGCCGCAACGTGTCGGCCTCCTTGACGCCCAACTGACCGAGCAGATACGTGAAGTCGTCAGCACCGGAGGTCGCCAGCGTGGCACTGGTCATGATGGCACAATCGACGCGCTCGAACAGCAGCTCGGCGAGCACCGGTCCGATGTCCAGCGGCGCCGCGCACAACGACACCAGTGACGCGGCCCGCCCGGCCTCGGCCTCGACCCAGTACACGTGCTCGTCCCATTTGCGGCCCAGCAGATTCTCCGTCGCCCCGGCGAACTCCGCAGCGCGCCCGATGTACGATCCCAGCTCCTGCCGGTCTTCCTCGCGCTGCAGCGAGCCCTTGAATCCGTCCAACGTCTTGGCCAGCAGAGTGAGCGCAGGCGTCAGTTCGTTCTCGACCGCCGGCTCGGTCACCAGCCGTCCGTTGGAACGTCCCCACGTACGCTGCCAGTCGTGCAGCGCACCGAAGAACCGCGTGCAGGCCGATTGGGCGGCCGTGACCTTGACGCGCTGCGCGTCATCTCCGACCGAGGCCAGAAAACCCTTGCCCGTACGCTCGTTGAACAGCCCTGCCAGCAAGTGCTGCACATGGCTGTTGGTCACGCGCGTGCCGATCTGCCCGGTCGCGACCTGCTCCAGCGTATGGGCCTCGTCGATGATGACCAGATCGTAGTCCGGCAACACGCTGGCGTTCTCTTGCCGCAGGAGAAGGTCCGAGACCAGCAGCGCGTGGTTGACAACCAGCAGGTCGGCCGCCTCGGCCCGTCGCCGGGCGCGGTAGTAGAAGCAATCCTCGTATGTCGGGCAACGGCGCCCGAGGCAGTTGTTGTGTTCGCTACGGACTTGCTCCCATACGTCGTGCGGCGGCGTGTCCGGCAAGTCGCTCAGCGTGCCGTCTTCGGTGTCGTAGGCCCAGTCCTCGATCATGTGCAGCGCGTCGCGCTGGAACATGTTGGGCAGCAGCGCTCCGTGCTGGCTGCTGGCCCCCTTGAGCCGCCGGAGGCTCAGGTAGTTGCGTCGGCCCTTGACCAACTCGGCCTTGAACTTCACGCCCAGCGCCTCGTGCAGAAACGGAATGTCCTTCTCGATAAGCTGTTCCTGGAGCGCGATCGTATGCGTGCTGATTACGACGCGGCGTTTGCCTTGTACGATCTGCTCGATCGCCGGCAACAGGTAGGCGAACGTCTTGCCGACGCCCGTTCCGGCTTCGACGGCCAGATGGCGTTTGGCGCCGAAGGCCCGCGCGATCGCGGTAGCCATCTCGATCTGCTGGGGCCGCGATTCGAAGCCCGGCAATTGGCGAGCTATCTGTCCGTCGGAAGCCAGCCAATCGGTTACGAGCACGCGTCGCCTCCTACACGCCGGTCAGTTCCTCGACGAAACTCCAGGCCAGGAGGAGTGCGATGCCGACCGTAACCAGGAGCACGATCGTG
>CAZUCH010000364.1:0-3861 GCA_964619045.1 uncultured Planctomycetales bacterium
TAAGGAGTCTGATTGCGGGGGTGGCGGGGAGTCGGTTGCTGAGGTTCCCGGCTTGGCGGTCCGTGCGGTCATGCCGTCGTAGATTAGACCGACCCACAAGTCGGCGGTCAGCCAAGTCTTTCCCCAGCGGGCGTCTAAGTCTGCGGTTGGCTTGGCCGCGACTACTTCATCTCGTGATTTCCCGTCTTTGATGAGCGTTCGTACTCGGTCGCGGACGGTTGCGAGCATGTTGCGGTACTCCTTCAGCCCGGCCTTGCTGATCGGTCCGCCGTGGCCGGGGATGAGTTGGGTCTTGTCGCCGGCCATATCGAGTGCCTTGTCGAGTGCCTGGATTACTCCATCGAGCGACCCGCCGGCGTTGACATCGAAGAAGGTATACATACCGTTGAAGCAGGTGTCGCCGAGGTGGAGGACATCGGCGTGGGCGAAGTAGACGAAGCTGTCGCCGTCGGTGTGGGCGGGCTTGAGGTGCAGCACGCGCACCTCCTCGCCGGCGAAGTGCAGGGTCAGGGTGTCGGCGAAGGTCGTGGTCGGCAGGGCATCGGGGGGCGAAGGCGGAATATCGCGGTCGACGCCCGTGATGTAGTTCTGCTTTTCCATGCGAGCCCGCACGGCCTCATGGGCGATGATGGTGGCACCCGCACGGGCCAGAGTCTCGTTGCCGCCTACGTGGTCGAAGTGCCAGTGGGTGTTGATGACCAGGCGGATCGGCTTGTCGGTCAGAGATTCGACGGCGGCGACGAGCTTGTCGGCGATTTCGGCGCAGGTGGCATCGACGAGCAAGGCCGCATCGTCGCCGATCAGGAGGGCGACGTTTCCGCCGCCGCCGGAGAGCACGTACATGTTGTCCGTGATCTTGGTTGGGTGGATCTTGACCTGTGACCAATCCTGGGCCTGGAGCGTGGCGGCCAGGAGGAGGGTGGCCAGCGTGGCCATGACGATTCGTGGACGTGCTGACATGGGCTTGTCTCCCGCTTCTGCCGGTGGCGGCTATACGATCAGGTTTACCAATCGGCCCTTCACGACGATCGCGCGGCGCAGCTCGCGGTTCTCGAGTTCTCGGGCGACGTTATCCAGCTTACGGGCCTCGGCGACGCAGTGGTCGTCGGTGGCGTCGGTGGCGACGGTGATGCGGCCGCGGAATTTGCCCTTGATCTGGACGGCCATCTCGACGGTGGCGTCTTGCGTCAGGGCTTCGTCGAACTCGGGCCACGGCTGGCGGGCCAGCGACCCGTCATGCCCGAGACACTGCCAGAGTTCCTCGCAGATGTGCGGCGCCAGAGGTGCCAGCAGCAGCAGGAAGCGTTCGATCTGGTCGCGGCCGATCTTGTCGGCTTTGCCGGCCTCGTTGACCCAGACGATCAACTGGGCGATAGCGGTGTTGTATGCGAATCGTTCGATGTCCTCGGTGACCTTCTTGATAGTCTTGTGGAGGAGGCGTTCGAGTTCGTCGTGGCGCTCGTCGCCGATGGCGGGGTTGAGCACCGGGGCTGAGTCGGCGGGAGTCTCGTCCTCGTCCTCGGGCATCCGCGGGATCACGAGCCGCCAGACACGTTGTAGGAAGCGGTGTACGCCGATGATGTCACGCGTGTTCCAGGGTTTGCTGGCTTCGAGCGGCCCCATGTACATCTCGTAGAGGCGCAGTGTGTCGGCTCCGTACTCGTGGATGATGGAGTCGGGGTTGGTGACGTTCTTGAGTGACTTGGACATCTTCTCGACGGTGGTGGCCAGCTTCTCGCCGGTGTCCTGGTGGTAGACGTTCTCGCCGCGGAATTCGATCTTGTCGAGTTCCACGCACATGCCGCGTGAGTCACGGTAGGTGAAGGCTTGAATCATTCCCTGGTTGAAGAGCTTGTGGAACGGTTCGGGCGTCGAGACGTGCCCCAAGTCGTAGAGCACCTTGTGCCAGAAACGGGCGTAGAGCAGGTGCAGGACAGCGTGCTCGGCGCCGCCGATATACAGATCGACGCCGCCGGCCTTGGGCGTGTCGTTGCCACCCTTTCCGCCCATCCAGTACTGTTCGACGTCGCGGTCGATGAGGGCGTATTCGTTGTTTGGGTCGCAGAAGCGCAGGTAGTACCAGCACGATCCAGCCCATTGCGGCATGGTGTTGGCTTCGCGCGTGTACTTGACGCCGTCACGCTCGACATCGAGCCATTCGGTTGCCCGTGAGAGCGGCGTTTGGGGCTCGGCGTTGGGGTCGTCGCTGGCGTGGGGCCGGAAGTCCTCGATATCCGGAAGGCGGACGGGCAGATCGGCTTCGTCGACCGATACGATTTGCCCATCGGGTGTGTACATGATCGGGAACGGCTCGCCCCAGTAGCGTTGTCTGGAGAAGAGCCAATCGCGGAGCTTGTACTGGATCGTACCTTCGCCGAGGTCGCGATCCTCGAGCCACTTGGTGATTCGCTGCTTCGCCTCCGGCGTGGGCAGGCCGTTCATGACGCACTGTCCGGTGAAGTGTTCGCCATCGTCGGCGGGGGAGTTCATGGAGACGCCATCGCCGACGAAGCCATGCCAATCTTCGTCGTTGGGCGGCTCGACGACCTGTATGACATCAATGTCGAACTTCCTGGCGAACTCGAGGTCGCGAGTGTCGTGTCCGGGGACGGCCATGATGGAGCCGGTGCCGTAGCTGATGAGGACGTAATCGGCGACCCAGATTGGCACGCGTGCGTGGTTGACGGGGTTTATGGCGTGGGCCCCGGTGAAGACGCCGGTCTTGTCCTTGGTGGCCGCGGTGCGATCGAGTTCGGATTTCTGCTGAGCTTGCCGGCAGTAGGCCTTGACCTGCTCCCGTCGATCGTGCGTGGTGATGATCGGTACGAGTCGGTGCTCGGGCGCGAGGACCATGTATGTGGCCCCGAAGAGTGTATCCGGGCGGGTGGTGAATACGCGAATGGTATTGCCGGCGGCCGGTCCGTCGCCGTGGACGGTGAAGTCGACGTAGGCGCCTTCGCTACGGCCGATCCAGTTGCGCTGCATGAGCTTGATCGACTCTGGCCAGTCCAGCAGGTCGAGATCCTCCAGCAGGCGGTCGGCGTACTCGGTGATGCGCAGCATCCACTGTTTGAGCGGCCGGCGGTAGACGGGATGGTTGCCGCGGTCGCTGCGACCCTCGTTGGTGACCTCTTCGTTGGAGAGGACGGTGCCGAGGGCTGGGCACCAATTGACGGGAACCTCGGCCAGGTAGGCCAGGCGATGTTCGGCTTTGTAGGCCTCGATCTCGCGGTCGTCCAGTGCCTTGACTTCGGGCGGAATCGGCAGGTCGTCGATGGGGCGGGCGGCGCCGACGATCTCGCGCCCGCCGCCGTCAGTCCAGCGATGTTCGGGGTCGTACCACGAGTTGCAGATTCTGGTGAAGATCCACTGTGTCCATTGGTAGTAGTCGGGCTTGCAGGTCGCGATCTCGCGCGCCCAGTCGTAGGACAACCCGATCATCTTGAGTTGCCGCTTGTAGGTTGCGATGTTCTTCTGCGTGGTGATGCGCGGGTGGACGCCGGTTTCGACGGCGTACTGCTCGGCTGGAAGACCGAAAGCATCCCAGCCCATGGGGTGCAGCACGTTGAAGCCGCGCATGCGCATGTAGCGGGCCATGATGTCGGAGGCGATGTAGCCCAGGGGATGGCCGACGTGCAGCCCAGCGCCCGAGGGGTAGGGGAAGAAGTCGAGCACGTAGTACTTGGGAGCATCGCCGCCGGGCCGGCCCGGGTTGGCGGCTCGGAAGGTCTCGTACTCATCCCAGTGGCGTTGCCATTTGGGCTCGATCTCGGTGAAGTCGTAGGTGGAACTCATGACGGGCGCATCCTGTTATACGCTTTCGACTTAGAACTCGCGCGATCAGAGCCGCGACCGTAAGGG
>CAZUCH010000365.1:0-2099 GCA_964619045.1 uncultured Planctomycetales bacterium
CGCCGACGATCATCGCCGACGTTGATCGCAACGCGCGCATCGCCCAGGAGGAGATTTTCGGCCCGGTCCTGGCGATCATCAAGGCCAAGGAGTTCCAGGACGGCATGGACATCTTCAACGGCACGGTATACGGCCTGACCGGCGCTTTGTACTCGAAGAATCGTTTCCGTCTGGAGTTCGCTCGCCGCGACTTCCACGTCGGCAACCTGTACTTCAACCGCAAATGCACCGGCGCCCTGGTCGACGTCCAGCCCTTCGGCGGTTTCAACATGTCCGGCACCGACAGCAAGGCCGGCGGCCGTGACTACCTGCTCCTATTCATGCAGGGCAAGAGCATCACCGAGAAGCTATAGCCCCCCACCGGCGGCGTCACCGACCGTGACGCCGAAACGTACTGGAACCAACCGATTGGTGCGGCTCGCCGCACCAGTCGGTTGTGCAAAGGCTCGTTGAAGGAATAGCGGCCGACCTCCGAGTCGTCCGTACCAGAACAGAACCCCGAGCGTAAGCGACGGGCCACGCCAGCGAGTGCCACTGCTCTTGAGCAGTGCCTTTCACGAGCGCGCCGAGAGTGTCAGCAACCGGCCGGCTCGCCCTGCGGCCATCAATAATGCGCGGCGCTCATCCTGGCAACGGGCGACCACGTCGGAACCGGCACGCCGGCGAGCCGGTTTACGACAACCGCCTGTGCGGCGACCCAGACGACGGCACAGGCCATGAGGAGCACGCCGAGCCAATCGGTCACGCCGCCCAGTGCGATAATCAAGCTGCTCGCGCACGCCGGCGCATGTGGACAGGACAGCCGCACCAAGAGCCCGGCGGTCACGGCGAGAGCCAACGACGCGCTCAAGATCAGCGGCCAGCCGCCGCTCTCTACGGACACCGGGCCACCCGTTAGAGCACTCACCAAATGCCAGACCGCCCAGCCGGACGCCAGCCCTGAGAAATGTCCGAGAACGACTGACCGCGGCGCGGCGGATTCCGTCCTTGGAGTGGCGAAGAGGATGAAGGCCGTCGGCCCCAGTGCCGGAAACACGAGCGGCAGATCGGTTAGCCATGCGAAGAAGCCGAGCGCCAGGATGGCGAGTCCGCCATTGACCGCGGCGACAGCCGAAACGACCTTCTCTTCATCAAAGCGGGCCAGCAGGCCCACAGCGCTGTACCGGGCACGCCACATGGCCCAACGGGTCTTCAGCGATTGTCGTCTAGTTGAATACACCTTCACATGTCTCGTGGGAGCATCGCGAGCTGGTGCTCCACGGGTGACGTTTGGGCCAGGCACTCGATGCCTCTGACCATCTTGGACGCACTTCTGGCACGTCCACGTGCTAGAGGCACACTCGATAAGATGCTATCGACTATCGGCCGCCTCGCAGTGAGCACCCACCCAAGATTATGTCCGCGCCCCTCTCGCAACCCCCTCCCCCACAAGGCGTTGCGCCACGACGCCGTGAGCCACGCTACTCAGACGCCACCAAGCCGGATGGAGGCCGACCATGCGGATCAGAGCCCCGAGCGTAAGCGACGGGTTTCGCGCACAACCTACAAATCCGGTCCCTGCCCGTCCAGGACGTACCGACAGGCGGCGGCGAGTTGAGTCGGCTTCCACAGATACCGAGTGCTCCCGTGTTCTGTCCACGGCGATCGACGACCATGGACAAGTTCGCCCTCGCGCAAACGCCTGGTGGCCCATGACTTGAAGTCGTTCATAATGCGTTCCGGCCTGCATTTGGCCGAAACGACGGCATGCACGTGATTTGTCCGCACATTCAGCTCGTGCAAGCACCAGTCGCGATGTTCGCATACCTCGGCGATTGTCTGTCGGATGACGGCACGCTGCTTGTTGCCTAGCGCGACCGGTTCTGCTTTCTGGGCGGACTTCTCGTAGCGCTCTCGCTGCTGGTTGCGCGCCAGGTGTGGCGTACGGTAAGCGTTGTGTTCCGGATCAACCGATCCGCGTTCATCGCCGTGGAGCCACGTCCCATACGTCGTAAACGTAATCAGATACGCCAGTGGCACCGAGCCGCGATCAGAGCCCGGAGCGTCAGCGACGGGTCTCCCAGCCCGTGGATCAGAGTCCCGAGTATCAGCGACGGGTC
>CAZUCH010000365.1:2199-3854 GCA_964619045.1 uncultured Planctomycetales bacterium
TCAGCGACGGGTCTCCCAGCCCGTGGATCAGAGTCCCGAGTATCAGCGACGGGTCCACACGACTGCGCCGGGCGTCTGACCCCGCTGACCCCGCGCTCACGCTTGGGGCTCTGTTTGACCCCGCGCTCACGCTTGGGGCTCTGTTCCGCGTAACTCATTGCGTCGCCTCCTCGACGATGCGGATTTCGTCCTCGCTCAGCCCGTAGAGTTCGTAACCCAGTTTGTCGATCCGCTTGTCCGTCGCGTCGATGTGACGCCGAGCTTCGGACGCTGCTGTCTTGGACATCCCACCATCATAACCTGGACACCGGCGCCTGGAGAGCCACCCACGACCGGGTCAGAGCCGCGCGTGTGAGCAATCGGCCGACTCACGCACACTAACCGCCGGCGCCCCTGCATTGACGGGGGTGGGCTCGGCGGTTACGGGGGGAGGGGTGTTGCGGCGGTGAGGTTCGCCGACAGCGCTCCTGGAGGTCTGCGTGGTTACTCGGTCTGACGCCGACGCGAATGATGGCTCGCCACAACCCGAGCGAGGCTCGCCCGGGCTGGGGGTCGTGCTCGCCGGGCATATCGTGTTCACGCTGCTCAACTCCGTGCTGCTCGCTAACGTGATGTGGCTTATGCCGCTGCTCGTGCGGCTGAGATTCGGTTCCGCCGACCAGGATACTCGCGACTGGCAGACCACGCTGGTCACCGCCTCCCTGCCGACGGTGCTCGTGCTGTCGATCTTCTGGGGCGAGTTGCTACGACGAATCCCGCTTCGCCGATACATCGCCATCTACTGGGTTGTGGCGGTGGTGCCACTGGCCTGCGTGGGGCTGGTGAGCAACTACTGGCAATTCCTGGTGTGCCACGTGATCGCGGCCGCCGGCTGGGGAGGCTGGATGCCGCTGGACAGCACGCTGCTGAAGCACTTCTACTCGGACTCGGTGCGCGGGCGCGTCTACGCGATAGTCAACGTCGTTCGGCTGGCGGGCGGAGCACTGGCGGCGTATGTCGTCGGCCGGTGGTTCGAGTCCGACCCCGAGGCCTTCCGGGTCTATTTCTTCGCCGGAGCCGGCGTTCAGTTCTTGGCCATACTCGTGCTTCTCTGGCTGGTACGGATCACGCGTGCCGACATGACGCCGCTGGTTGCCGGGGCACGGTCGTTGGCGGCGTTGCTTCAGCCGGTGCTGCATATGGGGAGGGTGCTGCGTGCGGATCGCGTGTTCCTGCGCTACGAGATCGCGTTCATGTCGTACGGGGCGGCGTTCATGTTCGCTAACGCACTACTGCCCGTGCTGGCAACCGATCGCCTGCATATGCGCTACGAGGATTTCGCCAGCTCGACCGAGATGGTGGCCAAGCTGGTGATGCTGGCGATGTGTTTGCCGATGGGGTGGTTGCTTGACCGATTGGGGCCGGTGCGCACGTCCGGAATCTCGTTCGCGATCCTGGCCCCCTACCCGATCGTCCTGCTACTGGCGAGCGGAAACGTCGGGGTCGGCGTGGCGAGCGCGATCTTCGGCCTCGGGATGGCGGGCGTGCAGATGGGGTGGACACTTGGGCCTGTGGCGCTCGCAAAAACCTCCGAGGAAGTTCCGCAATACGCCGCCATCCACGCTACCCTCGCGGGGGTTCGCGGGGCTCTGTTCCAGGGGCTGGGCATGCTGGCC
>CAZUCH010000366.1:0-3853 GCA_964619045.1 uncultured Planctomycetales bacterium
GCAGGAACGAGTGCGCGACGTGGCGCTTGGAGTCCTCCCCGTGGCCGGCGACATAACCCACCATCAGTGGCACCATCGCGATCACGCACGGATTGGCGGCTGTCAGTAATCCCCCGACAAACGCCGCCAACGGCGCGACCCACGGGTTACCCTGCATGGCTTCGGCGAGATTCTCGGAAATCGTATCGAACATCTATTTCACTCCGACTTTCTCGGCGAAGAGCTTCTTGAGGTCTTCCTTCGAAATGAACCCCTCGTGGCGCCAGACTTCTTTGCCATCCTTGTCGAACAGGACCTGTGTCGGGATCACGCGGATGCCATAGGGCTGACCTGCGTTGCGGTTCTTCCACACGTCGATGAACTCGACATCGAGCCGTCCCTTGTACTCCTCGCGCAGCGCATCGAGGATCGGAGCAAGCGCCTTGCAGGCTTTGCAGCTCGTGGCACCGAGATCCACGAGTCGCGGCCGTTTGGCGTCGGCGGGCGGCTGAGTCGCGCCTTCCGCAGTCTGAGCAACAGCCGGTTGCGACGTGGGTACGGGCTCGGGGCAGAGCTCACCGTCAACAACTGTCTCGGAGAGTGCCGCTGTTGCTTGCGCCGCCTGTGCTACCGGCGCCGGGCTTCCCGAAGCCCCGCCTTCTTCCGCGGGAACCTGGGACCGTTGAGACTTGAACCACGCCGCGCCGGCGACAACGCCCACTACGACGACTACCGCCAAAATGTTGGTCGCTTGACCTTTCGACATCTTTTAACCTCCACGCATGATCATCCAGAGTGCCGGCAGGGCCGCGACGCCCAGCATCGCCAGCGCCGTCGTCGGGTCATTCTTTGCGCACTCGCACACTTAACGGCCAACCCTACGGCTTCACGATCGCTGCCAATTGTTACCCAGGGACAAACTCCATAAGCTCATTCCACACGTACTCTTGAAAACCAAGCGGATCTTCCACGAGTTCCCAAACCCGCTCCAGGTTCTTCCACGCGGCCACCTCATCGCCGTGCAGCTCGACAATCACGAGTGCCGAGCTGCTCAACTCGAAGTCCAACTCAAAGTGCTCATTGCCTGCTTCTTCGATATTGACCGCCTGCCATTTGAGCTTGCCTGTCTCAAGCTCAGCCGGGTAGGCGGCCTCAACCGCTTCGCGTGCCTGCTTCTCGATCGACAGGCAAGTCGGACAGCGCATCGTACGATGGAAGTAGTAGGCGATCACCCTCGTGGCAGACGCGTCACTCTCGCCAGCGACAGTTTCTTTGCCGGGAATGGCAACCGGTCCAGCGGCTGCCTCTGTGGAGGTGGCAGTCACCGGCGCGTCGCCCGCTGAGTCGAGTGGCTGGTCCTGCTGCCTAGTTGAGCCAGTCGCAGGAGGCACCTCACCAACTCTCTGGGCGCTGACCGTGCGCGTGGATTCGTTTGATTCCGTTTGGCTCTTGCGATCACACCCATAAATCAGCACGGCGAAGCCCGCCACGATCACCAATGCCCTTGCCAGAGCCGTGTTGTTCCTCGTCATGCGATGAACTCCGATCCTCTTTCAATTGCCACGTTGCCGCGCCCGCCGAGTAGTGCGGCCAATCATCAACATGGTTTCCTGAGGTCGCACAGTGGCGACACACATTCGCCCGTTTCCTAGCTCAGCGCTTCCGCAACGTGCTCCACGACGCGCTTCGTATGCAGCACGAGATGCGGTTCCGCCGGCTTCTTCTCGATGCCCAGCTCCGTCACATCCACGTGCAGCTCAACCGACAGCCCGGCCTTCTCCATGATCTTGCGGGCGCAATGGTCCTCGCAGCCATCGATCACGACGCGCTTCCCGGCCTTGCGCGCCCGCTCCATCTTGTCAGGGATTCCCGCCCCGACCGCCGCGATACAAAAGAGGCCGCCCTTGCCTTCCTGCATCAGGCAGACTCCCGCCCGGTTCGCAACCTGCCCGGAATGCGCCGCGCCCGCGCAAGTAAAGATCAGGGTCTCGCCGTTACTGCCACAGCATCCGCCTGCCATGTCACACCTCGTCTTTCTGTCAACGGCCAATCGCACGCGGTGTGTACGATTAACCAAGTGAGTCCATCAGCCCTTGCTCGCTGCCGTCGTCAGGATCTTGGTCAGCTCGGCCTCGCTGGGGATCTTGCCCGCCAGCTTAACCGCGCCATCAACCACGATCGCCGGCGTGATCATCACGCCATACTGTGCGAACTTCGCGATCTCCTTCACGTGTGTAAGTTCGTAGTCGAGCCCCAGCTTGTCGGCGGCCTGCTTCACCGCTGCTTCCAGTGCATTGCATTTCGCACAGCCTGTGCCGAGTACTTCAATTTTCATGTCGGTCATCTCCCTATCCAGCGAATGTCCCATATGCCATGCCCGCGACGGTCGATAGCACGACGACGAGGGCGACGTACACAGCCGTCTTCTGCGTTCCCATCACCGACCGGATTACGAGCATGTTGGGTAGCGACAGTGCCGGCCCGGCCAGCAACAGTGCCAGCGCAGGCCCCTTGCCCATGCCTGCTCCAAGCAGGCCTTGCAAAATCGGTATTTCGGTCAGCGTCGCGAAGTACATCAACGCGCCAGCGAACGAAGCGAACAGGTTTGCCCCCAGGCCGTTCCCGCCAACCGCCTTGGCAATCCACGCTTCCGGGATCAGAGCCGGATGCCCGGGGCGACCGAGTAATACGCCCGCCACGAGTACGCCGAAGAATAGCAAGGGCAGGATCTGCTTGGCGAACGTCCAGGTACTTCCGACCCACTCGCTGAGTTCCGGCCGCTTGAACCAGGCTAGGAGCATTATGGCGAGTGCGATCACAAATCCGCCAGTGAGGTACCACTTCACCGACCAGATGGCTGCCGCCACGCCCGTTTCGCTGAGCTTGCCCCAGTTCGCGAATACGAGAATGCCGATCATGGCCGCGAAGTAGAGAGCGTTCTGCCACAGGCCACGGCCGACAGCCTCCTCCTGCACGAAGAATCCGCCCTCGACCTGTCGGGCTGCTTTTTCCTTGCGGTAGATGAAGTGCATCGAGAGACCGATGATGACGCTAAACACGATCGCGCCGATGGCCCGGGCCGCGCCAAGCTGCCAACCCAGTACACGTGCCGTGAGGATGATCGCCAGGACGTTGATGGCCGGGCCGGAATACAGGAAGGCCGTCGCCGGTCCGAGTCCCGCTCCGCGCGTGTAGATACCCGCAAACAATGGCAGAATCGTGCATGAGCAGGCCGCCAGGATCGTCCCCGACACGGCGGCGACGGTGTAGGCGACGGCCTTGTGTGCCTGTGCTCCGAAGTACTTCATTACCGTCGCCTGCGACACGAAGCACGAAATGGCGCCAGCGATGAATAGGGCCGGTACTAGGCAGAGCATGACGTGGTGCTGGGCGTAATCTTGCAGCATCAGCAGCGCTTCACGGCCCGACGTCGTGAGCTTGCCAGTGGCGGGGAGCGCTTCGAAGGGTAGAAAGTACGCCAGGAGGAAGACAGCCAACATGATGCCCAGAATGGCGAGAGTCTTCGCGCGCGCGCTCCATTGCCTAATGGCCATAACGCCATAGACGCGGCCAAAAAAAGAGCGAACTGGGGAAGCTACGCCCCGATCGCCGCTTGCTGTGTCTTCAGGTTTTCCTTCAGCACTGATTCGAGACACTGCCAGAATCCTTGTAGGCAACTGACCTTTAGCCGATAGAACGTCATCGTGCCGTCTTTTCGGTCCGATACAATGCCCGCCTGCTTCAACACAGACAGATGCTTCGACACGGTTGATTGATCGGCACCGACCAGTTCTGTCAGCTCACAGACGCACAACTCGCCGTCGGCCAGGGCGTCGAGCATCACCAATCGGCTGGGATGCCCCAGCGCCTTGGC
>CAZUCH010000367.1:0-2623 GCA_964619045.1 uncultured Planctomycetales bacterium
GCGACCATCAAGACCGTTTCGCGACCGCGAGTCTGCACGCGTAGGAGCAGCATGTCACGGTCGCCCATGCGAATGGCTCCCGGGTTGAAGACCGAGGTTACGTCAACCAATCGCGGCGGGACATCCGGGATGTCCTCCCGGGTGATGATCGGGTTGGCGGTACTCCGCTTCATGATTGTGTCCTTGCGCGGGCCGGTGGTTTCTCGTTCACGGGGTGCGGTACAGGATCAGTTGTGATTCGGTCTTGTGGAATGGCGCCCACGTCTGGCCGCGCGTCTCATTCACGTACGGATCGAGCGCGTATTCGATCTTCATTTCGCGCACATCGTTGATCAGGTGGGTTACGTCGGTCTCCCATGGCCTAACCACGTCGCCGGGCGCCCAGCCGGCGCGGTCGTACTTCCAAGTTCCGCCCTGGGGACGGCATGGGTTCAGGTAGTTGTCCGTCTTCCAGAGCACGTTGCGGAACGACTCGCCGTTGACGGTCAGCGTGCGGCCGAGCGGCATGAACTCGGCGGCATTGTTCGCGTTCGGAGACATGCCGTGGCCGGTGACAATCATGCGCACCTTGGCAAACGCCGTTCGGTCATCGAGCGGGATGGTCTTGAGTGTGTAGAACTGCTCGACCGGCTTGTCTGGATTGCCAATCTCGGGGCTGCCGGACCAGAGGTTAATCACCTTGTACGCCAGACGGTCGACCGGGCCGGCGTAGAAGTCGAACTTGACAGTTACGACCCAGCCCTCGCCCTGCGTACTGCAGACCTGTTCGATCTTCCGCTTTCCGCGCAGGAGCGGGCGAAGGTCGGTCACATCCACCTTCCACTCGTGCCCGCGGTGGTACGGCGTGATGTAGCGCAGAATCTCGAACAACTCGCCGTCGTCGGCAATGAGATTGACCGCAGCGGTGCGATCCCACGGGTCGAAACGCGTCTTGGGCTTGTCCAGGCGCAGCGTGCAGATGATCCGGGCGAAGCGATCGGTATCCTCCGGAAACTCGACCACGGCCTCGTTCTTGGGGTGCTTGACGTCGTTGAGCTGGTGGTCGATCGCCATGATCGTGATTGGCGGTGGGGGGGCTGGAATTGGCTCTTGGCACTCGATTGCCAAGTCATCGAGCAGCACGTCGCCGGCGGTCTCGTCGTTGCGGGCACCGAATGCCGGTCGTCCGACGTAGGCCGTCGCCGATGGGATGAAGTAGCTGTCGAAGATCGCCGTCGCGTCGATCCAGAGGCTGACGTCCGCTCCGCCGGAGACGAACTCGATTCGAACTCGCACGTCGTGCGGCTCCTCGTCCCGGAAGTCCGTGGGCGTTGTGCGTTTGACGATCTCCATCCCGTTCCAGTGTAGGGAGACCTCGTGCTGCGGGCGGTCGTAGGCGTTGCCCGAACCCCGGAACGGGTCGCGGTTAGCCGGGTTGCGGGCGTCGAAGCCGACGCCGAGGGACGCCGGGATGTCGGGAGCTTCCCACTTCTCGACTTCCGGCGCGCTGCCACTCGCGCCGTACTTGTCGACGTTGAGCCATGCGAAGCCGGCGCCCTCGGTTCCGGTGTTCATGATCAGCTTCCACGAGACGTCGACGGCGCGTGTTGTGGTCTCGGTCGGCGCCGGGAATGCAACGGAGGCGACAGACTCCCACCACGACTCAAGGAGAGATAGCCGGCCATCGGCGATCTTGGGCGGGGCTTTCCTTTTCTCCGCTTCGCCAGTTACGGTTGGCTCGAACGCCGAGGCGTCGTCGGGGGTGTCGAACGCGTAGACGACGTGGGCAGGGCCGGTGTTCTCCTTTTCGACGCTGCCCTGCGAAGATGGAGCGTTCGCTGGTTCGGGTTCCGTGGGGGGAGCTGCCTGCTGGCCGAAGATTGGCACAGCCGAGAAGGCCACGAGCAAGGCAGTGAGGAGGCTCGCTTTCAGCAATCGCACAATCGGTCTCCTTACGCCAAGGCTTGGATACGTCGCGGTCAGCGCTTGCTCCGCTACAGCGGTCGTCGCCGCATCTGGGCGAGGCCGGTGTCAGTGTGCGGACTGAATCGAAGGCGTCAAGTGCGAGGGCCGAGGAATCACCACAGGTCGTGCATCGCCGGCTGTGTCCGGTTACGATGCGTCGGAGCCTGGTTGGATGGTTGGCCGTGTGTCGCCAGCTTGCGGAGGATTCGCAATGACAAGGGCAACACGCACTTTGCTGGGCTTAGGAATCGTACTTACACAGACCTCCATGGCCCGGACATCACACCCGCAGGTAGACATGCCACGGAAGACGCTCTGGATGATCGGACAGCCGGACGGCAGCGCGGGCGATCTTGCCATCGACGCCGCCGACTTCGTGAAGTACGCAACGCGGTTCCCCGTCGGGCCGATGTACGTCGTCGGGCGCTCGGACCCGAAACACGACTGGCCCCACGTGCATCCCGGACCTCTCGATATGTGGGCCGGCGGGCGGCCACATACGTTCACCATAACGTTCGGGCTTCGTGCGAAACCCACGCATGGGGCTTGCCGGCTTATCGTTCGCATACTCGACACGAACCTACCCGAACCGCCTGGCCTGCGCATCGCGATCAACGGACTCGCCAGCGATTACCGACTGCCCAGCGGCTCGCACTACATGCTGGAAGAACGCGCCCCG
>CAZUCH010000367.1:2723-3846 GCA_964619045.1 uncultured Planctomycetales bacterium
CCAGTTGATCGAACTGGTGAACCACCACTCGGGCGAAACCACCGATGCCACGGTCGAAGTTGGGGCCATGCGCTCGCCGATCTCGCTACGGACCGGAAGCCACACCGTGTGCGTACGCGTTCCGGCCGTCGAGCGGAAGACCGACATCCCGATCCGGTTGCGCATCGGCGACAAGGTCGTGGCGGAGCATCAGATCACCGTCAGCCCCGTGCGGCCGTGGGTTGTGTACGTGCTGCATCACACGCACCTGGACATCGGTTACACGCACGTGCAGTCCGAGGTTCTTGATCGCCAGATTCAACACCTGCGACGGGCAATCGAGCTGATCCGTGAGACCGCCGACTATCCGCCGGAGGCGCGTTTCCGGTGGAACCCCGAGGGTCTGTGGGCTGTCGACGAGTTCCTGAAGGTCGCGAGCGATGAGGAACGCGAGGCGTTCCTGGCGGCAGCTCGAGCCGGCTCGATCGGCCTCGATGCCCTCTACGCCAACCTGATGACCGGCCTGTGCCGTCCGGAGGAACTGTTCGAGTTGCTGCGTTGGGCTCGGGCTCTGCAATCGGAGTACGGCCTGACCATCGATTCGGCGATGATGACCGACATTCCGGGGAACACGTGGGGGCTTGTTCCGGCTCTCGCGCAATCGGGCGTGAAGTACATGTCGCTCGGCCCCAATCGCGCCCATCGAATCGGCCGGACGCTGGCAGTCTGGGGCGACCGGCCGTTCTACTGGCGTTCCCCGTGCGGGCAACACAAAGTGCTCTGCTGGATGGCCGGGCAAGGCTACTCATGGTTCCATGGCACCGCCCGCACGACGGAGTCCTTCGGCGACCGCGAGCTGACATCGTCCTTTGACGGACGGCGCTTGCTGGCTTATCTGAGTCAGCTCGAGTCGGACGACTATCCATACGATTTCGTTCAACTTCGGTACAGCATCGACTCGGACAACGGTCCTCCCGACGCCGGTCTGTCGGATTTCGTACGCGCGTGGAACGAGAAGTACGCATCCCCGCAGCTCGTCCTTACGACTTCCCACACAATGCTCAAGGACCTCGAACGGCGCTATGGCGATTCCATTCCGACGGCCAGCGGAGATTTCACTTCCCATTGGGAAGACGGGGCCGCT
>CAZUCH010000368.1:0-3842 GCA_964619045.1 uncultured Planctomycetales bacterium
CCGTGCTGTGGCCGCGGCTCAGCGGGGCTCTGGCGCCCGGGGCGGCGGCGCTGGTCGGCCCATTGGATGGCGAGATCGGCTTCTCAGCCGTCGCGATCGCCCGCGACGCACTCATGGCGGACGCAGGGGACGACAGATCACATCCCCGCCGCATCATCGACTGTGAACTCGTCACGCCGGCTGACTTGCCGGACTTCGCCAAGCGCTACAGCACGGCGGCCGGGGGCCTCGACGTGAGCGAGTACCTGAAAGAAAAAGGGGACATCACTCATTAAAAAAGGGGACATCACTCATTGCGCTGCGTGCGAAAAGGGGGACAAGTAGCATCGCGCCCAGAGAAACCAGAACCTCTAACACTACAAGGGGTTATAGCGCGTGCGCAGGCTGTAGCCTCCTGTCGTTGATATGCTGGCGTTACCCACGTAGCGCCCACTTCAGCAGCTCGCCCAGCTTGGGGGGCTTGCCCTGCATCAGCAGGCCCATCCGGAAAATGCGACCGGCGACCCATACGCACAGTACCGTGAACGTGGCCACCCCAGCCAGCCCTGCCCACGGCTGCCACGCCGGTATCGCCACCGGCGAACTCTGCCGGACCAGCATCAACATCGGCGTGAACGGCGGAACCAGCGACATCGCCGTCGCAAACGCACCCAGTGGCTTCATCGCAACCGGCAGCCACACGAACATCGGCACCATGACCAGCAGCCATACCGGCATAATCAGCGTTTGCGCCTCCTTCAAGTCGTTACACGCCGCTCCCACCGCGATGAGTAGCGATCCGAAGAAGCACACGGCCGCGATCATGTACAGCACAAACCACGGCAAGACATCGAACGGGATGTACTCCGACAGGCCCAGTTGGTAGACAACCGCGATGCCGCCGCCCATGTAGATCGCGATCACCGTGAACGACACGCCCAGAGTCCCGAGCAGCTTGCCCACCATGAGTTCAAACGGCCTGACCGAGCCCAGCAGCACCTCGGCAATACGCTGCATCTTCTCTTCCAGCACAACGTTTACCAGCGGAGCGGCCCCCACCATTATCATCATGAACATCAGCGTCATCATCGCAGCCGGCACGCCGATGGCACGCCCTTCGCTGGCCTGCTGCGCATCGTGCGTCTCGCCAGCGGCGTCCAGTTCGGCCAGTCCCAGACCCTGGATCGGCACCGTCTCGAACAGCCGCTCAACTGTCGCCGCGTCCACGCCCGCCTCTGCCGCGCGCAGGCGTCGCACGCCCATGTTGATGGGCCATCGAATCCACTTGCGCACGTCGTCCAATGACGCGTTCTCGGCGTGATAGCCCACGCGGTTATCGCTCGGCGTACCGTCTGGGCCACTGGGGCCGAGAATGTCGGCGCCGATTTCCACGAAGGCGTGCAGTTCGTGCTTGCGGACCCGGTCTGACAATGCCACACGCTGTTCGAGGCGGCCGTCGGCCGGTTCGACGACTTCGATGAAGTAGGCCGGCGCGATCTTCGCGCCGCTCTCGGCGTCGTGGATATCCCGCAGGTTGCGTTCCTCGGCCATCTCGACCAGGGCCGACGCGAGCGCACCGGAGTGGTCCACGACCGCGATGTGTTTGTCGGTCGTGTCCACATGGGACTCGGCAATACTTATCGCGACGAGCCCCCCACCCATCATCACGGGGGCCAATAGCACCATCACGAGGAAAGCCTTGGTGCGCACGGCGGTGTTGTACTCGCGTTGCGCCAGGAGCAGGATCTTACGCATGGACCAACTCCTCCTCCGCCGGGCGGGCGATCCGCACGAAGATGTCGTGCAGCGACGGCCTGGCAAGCTCGAAGTGGTGCACACGTGTCCGCGACATCAACGCCGCCAGGACTTCCTGCGAATCGCAGCCGGCGGTGTTTCGCAATTCCTGCAACTGCCCGTGATCGCGAACCAGTTCCACGCCGGGGATGTCTCGTAGCACGCCAGCGCCGCCGTCAAGGCGCACGCGGATGGTGTCGGTGCCGTACTCGTTCTGGATGTCGCTCAGCGTTCCGTCCAGCACCTTGCGACCCCTGTGAATCATGAAGATGTAGTCGCACATCGCTTCGGCGGTGATCATGTCGTGTGTGCTGAAGATGACCGTCGTGCCGGCGGCCTGAAGCTCGAGCACCGCGTCGCGTATCACATCGGTGTTGACCGGATCGAGGCCACTAAATGGCTCGTCCAGGATGAGCATCTCCGGCTTCGACACAACGGCGGCGATGAACTGCACCTTCTGACTCATGCCCTTGCTGAGCGTCTCGACCTTCTTCCCGGCCCAATCGCTTAGGTCAAACTTCTGGAGCCAGCGGTCGACCTCGCTGTTGACATGGCGGCCGTTCTTGAGGTTCCCGTAGAGCCGCAGGATGTCGCGGACCTTCATCTTCTTGTAGAGGCCGCGTTCCTCGGGCAGGTAGCCGATGCGATCCGTGCAGGCTCCCTGCCGCTGCCCGCCCAGCACGCGAATGGTCCCACTGTCCGGGTAGAAGATGTTCATGATCATTCGCAGCGTCGTCGTCTTGCCCGAGCCATTGGGGCCGATGAAGCCGTAGACCGAGCCGCTCGGGACACTCAACGACAGATCATCGACGGCTACGTGAGCGCCGAATGTCTTTGTGACGCTGTCCAACTCAACCGCGTTCATCGCTTGCTACTCCTTTTTGAGCGTGCGCATCCCTTCGACCTGTATCCGGCTCCGCCGAGTACGTACCTGAGTGGGCCGCACCGCTAGGTGAGGCGTCAAGCGTCAGAATAGCACGCGCGTGGCTCTGTGTGCGGTGCTGGGACAACAACGCGCCAATCTCGACAACAACGTACACGCGGGCAGCCAAACAGCGGTCGCGGTGGCGCGAT
Source organism: uncultured Planctomycetales bacterium (assembly GCA_964619045.1). GTDB lineage: Bacteria > Planctomycetota > Phycisphaerae > UBA1845 > Fen-1342 > JANQFV01. The sequence goes on from CAZUCH010000368.1 coordinate 2,848, forward strand.
TGGGCGAGATGAGGGTGGATCTCGGATCGCGATAGTCCGATAATCGGTGCGGATAGCCCAGTCTGGGCACCGAAGTGGGGAATTCTGAGAATTTCTGAGAATCTCTGAGAATAAGGTCCGAAAACTGGCATGTAATCGCTGTTTCCCTTGACTATGCGCAAGCTGAGGGCTATAAGGGAGCTACTAAGGGTGTTCCGTTAGGGCGCCCGCCTGTCTTGATTGTGGACGTGGAAGGAGGAGTGCGTGATGAGCTTGAGAAATTCCCTGCGGCACGCGTGCGTGCTGACGGCCGTTGTGGGTCTGGTTGGAGTGGCCGTTGCCGACACGAGCGATGTCGTTTTTGAGATTGCCGCGTCGAACGCCGCAGGCAGTGGCGTCTACACCGTCCTCGAGTCCGACGGTGCCTGGGACGGGGAACACTTTATCTGGCAGTCGGACGGTCCGATCGAGATTACCGGAGAAGGCCGCGATGTCATTGCCACGCTGAACGCTGGCGACATTGAGCTGTACCAGGATCCGCAGGTCAACCTGGGTTTCTCGGTGCAGGCCGGTGCCACCGACACCAGCTTCACGATCAGCTCGGCGCTGTTGTCCTTCTCGATGATCAATTCGCCCGAGGGTCGCGCCAGCGCGGCCTTCACGGTGACCGACACCAACAACAACGGCGGGAGCCTGACGGGCCTGGGGCCGAACTCCGGTTCATACTTGGCGCAGTACAACGGCTTCGTGCCCGTCGGCACTGCCTTTGCCGAGGAGTTGAGCCAGGTCGACGCTCCGGTTGGTGGTAGCCAGTTCGGCTTTGCCAACGTGCCTGCGTTGGGTTATCTACCGCTGCTGGCCCCGGCCAGCAACATGAGCTCGATGGTTACGTTCTCGCTCACTGCAAATGACATTGCCAGTGGTACGACGTTCTACGAGATCATCATCCCCGAGCCCACCGGTTTGCTGCTGCTGGTGGCCGGCTTGGTCTGTGCGCGTCGTCGCTAACTAGTTCT
>CAZUCH010000369.1:0-3837 GCA_964619045.1 uncultured Planctomycetales bacterium
CGTCGGAGTTCTGGAAGATCAGCGGGCCAATCTCTGGCACCAGCGGACCGACGTTGTACGTCGCCTCATCCTGACTGGGCACCAGCGTACCGATGGGTATCAGCCGCGAGCGGTCACGCGGATCCTGCATGAGAATCGAAAGCTCGACATCCGACATCGAGAACGCGATGTCGCTGCCGGCTCCCAGCGTCACCGCCGCCGAGATACGCGCCGCCAGCGTCTCACGGCTGATTTCGCTGATCGATGAAACCGCGGAGACGCGGTTGACTGCTTCGTTGTAGACCCGCGAAGTGGCCGTACTGGTTTCGGTTCCCCAGGCGTTCGTACGCTCGTAGGCGAATCCGGCTGTGATCTCACCGCTGACCTTACCGCCGGCGTCTTTGCCCCAGCCCTGTTCGATTCCGGCCTTCAGCTCGACGTGGGCCTTGTAGACGTCCGAGTGCGTGTCCGAGACCGTCGAGCTCGTGTCGCGCTGCAACGAGCTGCTGAACGACTCATCGATCTGGTGCTCTTGGCCGAATTGGTCCGTGTAGCTGTAGCGCTCGTCGAGTTCCAGCCCCAATTCGCCGATCGTGATAACCGGAATCGGCAAGTCGGCGATAAGCGGGTTACGGTTGCGGTTCAGCAGCTCGTCCCGGTCGTCGAGTTGGTCGCCGTCGGTGTCCGCCAGAATCAGCGAAGTGCCGAAGTGCAACTCGGTCTGGTCCGCGAAACCGTCGTCGTCGGAGTCCTGGTCGCAGGGGTTGCTGCGCCAGTCGTAGACTTCTTCGATGTCTGGCACCAGATCGGCGTCCGTGTCGTCGGTGCGCGGATCGAGGGAGCGAGCGTTCTCCTCACTGTCGGTCAGGCCGTCACCGTCAGTATCCGGGTTGTAGGGGTCGCTAGTTACATATCCCTGTATCCGCGTGCCGTCGGCCAGTTCGATCGTGATCTCCCACCCGAGCATCTCGAACCAGTCAGCGAACCCGTCGCCGTCCGTATCGATGTGCTCGTCCAAACTGGCCGGCGCGATGCCGGTGAAGGTGGCCTCGGTCGGATTGACCAGCATGTCCGGCGGCGCGATGGGGTGACCGGCCAGGTCATGGATTCCGGCCACCGTGAGGCGATAAAGCGCGTCGGACTGCGAGAGCGTCGGCAGTTCAGCGACAGTCTGCGAGTCGTTCAGAGCCAGCTCTTTGTCCCGGTCGAGCAGCAACATCCCACCTTCGGGGATGACGATCGAGTAGTTCGACCCGTCGCGCGCGTCGTTGCTCACCGGTTCGCTGAACGTGACGCGCACGCCCGTGTTGCTGGTCGCAATCGCACTGACAACATGCGGCGCGCCTGGGAACATCGCCTCGATTTGCGCGATTATCTCGGCGTCGGCGTCCTTCATCCCAACGTACTCGAAAGCCGCCGCCCGCGTGACCGTCGAGCCGCTGGCCACCCGCACGACGATGTCAACATCGCCGGCGCCCTGAGCCGGGGCCTTGGCCCGAACCGTGGTCGTGTCGACAACCTCTACATCGGTCGCCAGGAACGCGCCGAACAGAACGTCCGTGCCCTCGCCGAATTCGGCCGTGTTCACGCCACGTAGGGTGACCGTCGTGCCTCCCAGAACCGACCCGCGAGCCGGCGAGACATTCAGCGACGACAGTATCGGCGGCACGTCCTGACCGGATTGATCCGGCGGCACTATGTTCGGGCAGCCGGGCAGAGTGAGCCCCAGCGCTGCAAGACACAGCACGATGCTAACTCGGCCGAGCAAACACCTGAACGAACGATGAGGGGCTAGTCTACGCATGGTCCTTACTCCTTCGAAATGCACGCCTGGTTCGCGTCACGACTACATTCGCCAACACTCCCAGTGGCGTTTTGGCGAACCGAGGCGCGGGCATCCGCGGCCTTGTCTGGCACGGCACTGGAACTCTCTCGATTACAGCAGTTTAAGCCAAGGTGCCCCGGATTCCAACACCTTTCCGCGCTGGATTCGACGTCCCCACGTGGAACGCGCGATAACGTCAAACGACCCCGCGTGAGAAGAAGCCGATAGTCAGGGCCGTGGGGCTGCGCAAACGGCACAACACCGCGCTTCGGACATAGCCACAGGATCGTCCCCCCCTGCCCGCAGATAGAATGGGAATGCCAGGCCAGTGAGGGGAAGAGGTGCCTGTCGTTGCGGAGAACTTCATCCAGGCGGATTCGGACGACTCGCGGCGAACCGGGCCGGCGAATTTGCGGCTGAAAGAAGAACTCGAATACGCCGGGCGGATGATTCGGCCGCCGGTCCAGCTCCTCCTGTGAGACCCAGATCCCGTCGTCATCCATGGTCCACAGACGACCATCGGCGGGAAGAGCGTCGCGGCCGTGAATGCGGCATTCTCCTTGAACGATGACCTCCAATTGACTAGGCTGCAATTGCCATCCGTGCCGGGGGGGATTTGGGCGATAGGATTAGGAAGAGGTAGCGCTGTGGTGATGCGTTCGTTAGTGCCGCTGGTCATAGTCCTGGGGAGCACGTTGTGCGCCGTTGCCGGCGGCGATCCGTCGCCGGGGAGCACCCATCAACAGGAACTTGAGGCACACCGCAACGCACCGACCTCGCCGGACTTGCTGGGCGAGAAGAGCGCGCCCCTGATCCCGCTACAACAGCGTCGAACCGGCACGCGACTTTGCGCGACGGTCTTCGGGTATTTGCCGTATTGGAGCAGTTCAGACCACCTGCGTTACGACTTGTTGACGCACCTGGCTTGCTTCTCGGTCGAGGTTAATGCCGACGGCTCCCTGGGCAATCGCCATGGTTGGCCCTGGACCGGCGTCATCAACGAGGCCCACGCCAATGGCGTCAAGGTCATTCTGGTGACGACGCTGTTCGATTCCGGCGACATCCTGACGCTGATCACGAACCCGACGTACAAAAACAACTTCTTCACCAACATCAAGGCCGAGATGCTCGCCGGCAATGCCGACGGCCTGAACATCGATTTCGAAGGCGGCAGTTCAGCCTGGAAATCGCACATCAACGCGTTCATGGCCGACCTGACGGCCTCCCTGCACTCCGAACTGCCCGGCAGCGAAGTGACCATCGCGGGTCCGGCGGTTAACTGGGCGGATGACTGGGATTTGCCGGGGCTGGCCGCGAGCTGCGACGGCATCTTCATCATGGGCTATGCCTTCTGGGGTAGTTGGAGCTCGACATCCGGCCCCAACTCGCCGCTCGTCGGCGGCACCTACAACATCACCGACACGGTGTTGGATCAATACGGCACCGTGACCCAAGACCACCCGGAGAAGCTGATTCTGGGCCTGCCGTACTACGGCCACCATTGGACCACCTCCTCGTCGGCCGCCCGTGCCTCCGTGACCGGTTTCGTGGGATCCACGCGCTTCTACAATGACGAGCCCGGCTCCCAGACTTACGGTCTATTGTGGGATTCGGCGTCGCAAACGCCGTGGTTCCGCTGGCACGACGGTGCGAGCTGGCATCAGGTCTGGTTCGACAACGCCGAGAGCTTGGGGCTCAAGTACGACCTGGCCATCACCCACAACCTGCAAGGCGTAGGCATGTGGGCGCTGGGCTACGATGGCGCCCGTCCGGAGTTGTGGGACCAGCTAGAAGCCCAGTTCAGCGGCTGCGCGAAGTGCTGCGATATCGACAATGACGGCGACGTCGATCTCGATGACTGGGCGTTTCTCGCGTACTGCTGGGGAGGCCCCGGCGATGCGTACGTCCCCGGCCACTTCTGCCTGGCCGCCGACGCCGAGGAAGACGCGGACATGGACCTCGCGGATTTCGCAGTTTTTCAGAACGGCTTCGGACACTGACGCCGCGAGCGACCACGGCCGACTCGGAGGTCG
>CAZUCH010000370.1:0-963 GCA_964619045.1 uncultured Planctomycetales bacterium
CCAATACCACGAATCGCCCGCCGGCTGAAACGTCGCCCAATCCACGGCTCGCCAGCCTGGAAGCAGTAGCAATACCAGCGTGAGAAGCACCAGCGTCAGCACCGGAACGACGGCGTACCAGGCCCGCCCGCCCGACGCCGGCCGATCACCATCGCCGTCCGACCCTGATCGCCCCGCAGCCTCTCTCTCGGCCTTGAGCATCGGCCCGTAGTCGCGACCGGTCAGAGCGATCAACAGCACCATCACCAGCGCCAGAATGGCGTAGAAGCGGTAGGGAATGCTCTGCAAGAAAGCCTGATACGCGCCGACCCCCACCAGGAACTCGGGCCGTTCGGTCAACTGAGTCAGCCCGTCCTGAATGAACCCGATTTCCGCCCCGATCCACGTCCCGATGATCGCGATCGACGCCACCGGAGCCGCCGTCGAATCCACGATATACGCCAATTTCGCCCGGCTGATCCCCAATCTGTCACAAACCGGCCGCATCGATGGTCCCACAATCATCGCGTTGGCGTAATCGTCGAAAAACACCAGCAAACCCGCCAGCCAGGTCGTGATTTGCCCGCGCCGGCGAGTCGAACCCCAACGAGCCACCGCGCCCACCACCGCACTCGTACCGCCGTTGGCCGCGATCACCCCGACCATCGCGCAGATTGACAGGCTGAAGACGATGACCTTGACGTGGCCGGGATCGGTCAGTGCTCCAGCGCCGCTCGCGCCCCCGACCAGGTAATGCTCGATCGCCAGCCGTACCGAGCCCACCAGCCCCGTTCCGAAGTTAACACCCGCCGGCTGAAACGGAACCAGCATGATGCTCGCGACCAGGATACCAATCGACAGCGCCGGTATGACCTGACGCAGTGCGATCGCCAAGACAATCGTGACCACGGCCGGCGTAAGCACCCACGCCCCGTAGTGCCCGCCCCCCCCCAAAACCCGAACGCGACGCGCCCACCCGACCCC
>CAZUCH010000370.1:973-3828 GCA_964619045.1 uncultured Planctomycetales bacterium
TTGATCCCGTTATCGTTCAACTTCTTCAGCTCTGCCCGCCCCAACACCCGATCCGCTCGGCGACCACGCTCGCCCCACGAAGTGATCGAACGCGACAACCCCCACCAGTCCAGCGCCCAGCAGCAGCCATGCTCGGCGGCGCGGCCCCGTGGGCGTCGTCAACGCATTCCCGGTCTGATCGTCCTGCCCACTCATGCCGGCTGAACCTACCGACCACCACCACCAGCGTCAACGACCGCGACCACACTGGCCGGCCCCCCCCATTTGTGGGGCCGGTTTTCAACCGGTCACAACCGGTTAGCAGTTGGGTGCCCCACCCGTGAGCGCAGCGGAAGGATGGGGAACGGACGCGCACGTCCTTCGACGCTACTGGTCGTCGTCCTCCTCCTCTTCTTCATCCATCTGGGCCGCCGTGATCGACGTCTGCTCCAGAATCTTGTCAAGTCGGCGGCGGATGATTGGAAGGAACATAATGTGAGGTATCCGGCGAAGCTCACGCGTCCCGGTGGCGTTGTAGACGATCAGTGTGCCCGCCAGCCCCAGCAGGAGTTCGAGCACATCGGGGAAATCCGTCCGAATGGTCTTCGCGCCCCGCCCCAGCGAGTCGTTCATCTTGCCAAAACAGTAATGCTCGAACTCGTTGTGCGTAATGCGCCAGCGATCGTTCAGCCGTGCCCAGATCAGCATCAGCACAAACGGCACCAGCATGACGATGCTCAATGCCAACCCCAGTCGGCGATCGTACTGCACGTCCAGCGCCGCGAACCAGCGATAGATATCGCCGAAGAACGTGAAACCCTTAACGTCCGCAAGCCACAGTCCCAACACGTACACCGCCGCAACCAGAACCACCCAGAAGATGGTCATGTTGCGGTCGATATCCACCCCCAGCGTCAGCAGCACCACAACGATGATCCAGAGATACACCCACCCCAACACCTCCAGCCGCCCGGAAACAGCCGGCCCGGCCGGCGTCGGACCATCGCTGGGAACCGCAGCCTCAGCGTCAGGCGCATCCCCGTCCAAGGCTGGCGAGTCCACATCGGCGCCCGCCGCATCCACGGACTCGCTCGCCTGCACCTCCGCCGCCCCGCCGGACGCATCCGCGTCGACGTCAGCGCCCCCAGCCAGTGGCCAGAAGACCAGCCCGGCGGCTATAACCGGCCACACGAACAGCAGCTTGGCATAAGACACGAACATAACCTCATGCCCGCTCTTGCTCTTATCCTTAGTCAGAGCCCGTTGCGATCGCTCAGTTGTCATGGCGTCTCCATCGATGACATCGTGCTGCTATCAGCCACGGATGATGCGTCAAGACGCATCCTACGAGCTCCACAAAGTCGCGGACGGCAAGGTAGGGTGCGTCAAGACGCATCCTACGAACTCCACAAAGTCGCGGACGGCAAGGTAGGGTGCGTCTTGACGCACCAATCGCTCCCATGCTCATGGATCAGACCGGCGTCCTAGTCCCGACCAGCAGTTTCTCGTACTCGCTCATACCCTCGGAGTCGGTTAGGGGCCCGGTGCCGTCGCCGCGCAGGAACTGGCGGATCAGACGCTCGTCGTCGTTGGCCAGCTTGTCGGCGTCGGTTTCACGCAGAGCCTCGAACTCGCCGCGCGTGCCGATGCGCAGGATCCGCCCCTTCTGAAGCATGACCATCCGGTCGGCGATGCGAAAAGCCGAGTCCATTTCGTGCGTCACCACCACGCTCGTCACTTGCAGCTTCTTGGACAGGTCCATCATCAGTTCGTCGATCGCGGTGGACGTGACGGGGTCGAGCCCGGCGCTCGGTTCGTCGTAGAACAGGATTTCCGGATCGAGCGCGGTGGCGCGAGCCAGTCCGGCCCGTTTCTTCTGCCCGCCGGAGAGTTGCGACGGGCGTTTGTCGCGGTGCGGCAGCATATGCACTTGCTGGAGCTTCATGGTTACGACGATGTCGATGATATCGTCCTGAACGTGCGAGTGCTCCCGCAGTGGCAGAGCCACGTTCTCGGCGACCGACATCGAGCTGAACAGCGCCCCGGACTGGAACAGAATCCCGAACCGTTTCCGCAGCGCATTCTTCCGATCCTCGTCGGCGGTAGCAAGATCCACATCGCCGAGTTCGGGCAACTTATAGACGATAGCCCCTTCGGCGGGCTCGATCTCGCCGATCAAGCAGTTAAGCAGCGTGCTCTTGCCGCACCCCGACCCGCCCATGATGACGACGGTCTCGCCGCGAATAACGTCGAACGTAACGCCGTTGAGAACAGTAACCTCGCCCCCGTCGGCGGTATCAAACCGCACAACCACATCACGAACCGACAGGATAACATCGCCTTCGTCAGAGTTCATACCGGCCATTGTGTCCCAAACACCCCCAGCAAGGCAAGCGTCTCATCCAGCCGCGCACAGCCGGGTGCGTGACAGAATCGGCGGCACCCTTGGCGCCGGCGGTCCGGCGACACTGCCCCGGAAGGGGCACAGGCACATAGCCACGGGTGGAGCGCAGCGTAACCCGTGGGCACGGTGTGCTCCCCCACATTCTTCGCCCTGAAAGGGCGCGGGCACGCCGCCCCCGCCCTTTCAGGGCGGAATGGTGGGGCTTTCGCATTCCATCCACGGGTTGCGCTGCGCTCCACCCGCGGCCATGCGCCGAATGCTCGGGCGGATGCCGGTCTCCTACACCGGCAAGATGCCGGTGCCACGAGTCTCCCATACCGGCGGGACGCCGGTGCCGCCGATTGCGCCACGCACCCTGCGAAGAGCCACGACGCCGCCAAGTCGGCGTATCGCATGGACGATTGGTGCGTCGAGACGCACCCTACGTTAGGAACAGTGGCGCCTGGCACTCCTTGCAGGACGTAGACCCCAG
>CAZUCH010000371.1:0-3807 GCA_964619045.1 uncultured Planctomycetales bacterium
GGTCCCGCAGATTGCCGATCTCGAACAGCACATCGAGCGGCACGCGTTTCGCCTCGAACATCCTTATCAGCAACTCTTGGTTTTCCTCGGCGATCAAGCTGATACTGAAGCGATTGACGACCTCATGGATGTCGAAGAAATCACGGGTTCGAGGTGCTTGGTGCTTCATCACCGACTGCGCGTATCTTGGGGCTTGCTGGCAAATCGCGCGGATCTTCTCACACACGATCATTGTGGGTGTGTACACGTAGACGGTGAAGTCGTCGATTTCGACCGTCTGTCTCCCCTTACAGTACTCGTGCTTGCTGATGTCGATTTCGAAGCGTGCCCTGCCATTCCGTCTGGGCTTGATGGCCTCTCGCCGGATGGCATCCAACTGGCCGCCCAATTCGTCGTATCGCATACGTGGGATGAGTCTGAACTGCAGGTCATACCCGCCCCAGAAAGCCTCCAGGTCGGGTGACAGCTCCTCTGGTTTGGCTTCGAGCGTCACGTCAAACGCGACCTGTCTGACCGGTTCGAACGTCTGCTTGAGCCGGGACTCGATTCGTGACCTGATCCCCTCGAGCTCCGACTGCTCGAACTGACCTTCCATGGAGAAGTCGAGGTCGAAAGACGCACGAGAAGACACGTTGTGAGCGAGGCTGAGAGCGTTGCCGCCCTTCAGAACAAGCCTATGCACCAACTCGTCTTCCGAGAACAAGGCGGCGATCGTCAGTCGTTTCAGGTCGTCAATAGAGAGCGGAGGAGTCGTGGGGAGTTTGCTCTTTGGCCGGTCAATCGGGCGCCTGGTATTGTCGTTGGCCATAACAGATTGCCCCTTTGCGAGTTGGCCACCATGGTAGCGTTTGACCTCCATCATCACGTGTCCGCCGATCGGCGTCAACGGCTGCCTGACTGATGACGGCGACGACGACGCCCACCGGACGCCGCGCGGCGTTGGCGCGAGGTCGCGTTGCTTGTTGTCGGTGGGGTATGATGGGGGCACGCGTATCCGTTCTGACAAGAGGAGAATCGTCGTGACGCATGATCCGGTCTTTCCCGACAAGAGCGCTATGCCGACCGACGCCGATCTGACCCGTGTGCTCGGGCGAAAGAAGGGGCATTGGGACAAACTGATGGCCAGCGCTATGAAGGCGGCGCCCGACGCTACGCCGGAGTGCAAGTACTACACAAAGAAGTCCGGGTGGACATTCCTGCTGCGCGGCAAGCGTCGCAACGTGCTCTACATGAGACCGATCGAGAAGGGACGCTTCGTCGCCGCCTTCGTGTTCGGCGAAAAGGCCGTGCAGGCGGCGGAACAGGCCGATCTGCCGACCGAAGTGATCGAGATGATCCGGCAATCGCCGAAATACCCGGAAGGACGCGCCGTGCGTCTCGAAGTAGGCGTCGCCGCGGACGTGAAGATCGCCAAGAAGCTGCTGGCCATCAAGCTGGCGAACTGAAACCGCGCCGCATAGCCCCAATCACGTCGCCGCTGCCGCCGCAGCGGCGGTCCGCGGCGCCAGGAACCTCCGGCGCACCCCCTGGAGGGAGACGACACCGGCGACAATCGGGGCGCAGACGCCAAGCGTGAGGATTGACGATTGGGGATTCCGTGGGACGCACAGGGGCTCAGTCGTCAATCCGCAATTGTCATTCTCAGTGTCTTGGCGGCTTGTGGAAGGTCGGGAAGAGCCATGAGTCCGCGAATTCCACGCGGTGAGCACATCGCTCCCCCCGTTTGCCAGCCGCCGGGGATAATGCTACAAGACAGGCCTGTAATCGGCTGGTGCCCCACCCTTGAGCGCGGCGGAAGCGTGGGGGACTGACGCAGGCGATCTTGGCCGTCCCGCTGGCAATCTTGAACCACGAAGACGAGCAATCATGAGCTTCCAGGATCTTGGCAATACATGCGTCGTGGGGCTCCAGTGGGGTGACGAGGGCAAAGGCAAAGTCGTCGACCTGCTGATGGAGCACTACGAGATCGTCGTGCGCTACGCCGGCGGGGCCAACGCCGGGCATACCGTGGTCATCGGCGACGACAGGTTCGCCCTGCACCAGTTGCCCAGCGGTATCCTGCGGCCAAACGTCACCAGCATGATCACCTGCGGCGCCGTCATCGATCCCGCGATCCTGCTGGGCGAAATCGCCTCCCTGCGCGAGCGCGGCGTCAAGGTCGCCGACAACCTCAAGATAAGCGACCGCGCCCACCTCGTGTTCCCCTACCATCGCCGCGAGGACGCCCTGGCCGAACAGGCCGCCCGCGTCGGCGAACGCATCGGCACCACCGGCCGCGGCATCGGCCCCTGCTACGCCGACAAGTACTCCCGCCACTGGGCCATCCGACTGTGCGATCTCTACCCGGCTCAACGCTTCCGCGAGCGACTGGCGGCCGTGGTAGCTCACAAGAACGCGTTCCTGGCCGGCGTCTTCGAGAACCGCGAGACCTTCGACGCCGACAAGCTGGCTGACGAGTACCTCGCCTTCGCCGAACAGTTACGGCCTCACATGTGCAACACCACCGTGCTGCTCCACAAGCTACGCCTGGACGGTCGGCGAATCCTCTTCGAAGGCGCCCAGGGCAGCCTGCTGGACATTGACCACGGCACGTACCCCTACGTCACCAGCTCGAACTCCGGAGCCGGCGGCGTGACCTCAGGCGCCGGCGTGCCCCCGGCCGCCATCCAGTCCACCATCGGTATCGTCAAGGCCTACACCACTCGCGTCGGGTCCGGGCCGTTCCCAACCGAGCTCCACGACAGCATCGGCGACGACATCCGAACCCGCGGCAACGAGTTTGGCACGACCACCGGCCGGCCGCGACGTTGCGGGTGGTTCGACGCCGTCGCGGTGGGCTACGCGTCCATGTTCAGCGGCCCCACGTGCCTGGCGCTGCTGCACCTCGACACCCTCGCGGGCATGGAATCACTGAGCGTATGTGTGAGCTACAAGGCCGCCGGCTCCACGCTCAGCGAGTTCCCCGCCGACGCGACCCTGCTCGAAGACGTGGAGCCGGTCTACGAGACGGTCCCCGGCTGGTCCGAGGACATCGGCCACTGCCGGGAGTTCGGCGAGTTGCCCCAGACCGCCAAGAACTACGTTCGCCTGATCGCCCAGCGCGTCGGCGTTCCTGTACGCCTGATCGGCGTCGGCCCGGCCCGCGAGCAGACCATCATCCTCGACGACGAGGCCTAGCAATGCCCACCAAGCCGGCACTGGATCCGCTGGACGTCCTGGGCATACCACCAGCGGCGTTGCCCCGGCACATTGCCATCATCATGGATGGCAACGGCCGCTGGGCTCAACAGCGCGGCAAGATTCGCATCGAGGGGCATCGCCACGCCGCGACCGCCGTTCGTGACGTCGTGACCCAGTGCGCGCGCTTGGGCATCGAGTGCCTCACGCTCTACAGCTTCAGTCTCGAAAACTGGAAACGCCCGCGCGACGAGGTTGCCGGATTGATGTCGCTCTACGCCCAGTACCTCTCCTCCGAGCGACAGGAGATCATGGACAACAATATCCGCGTCGTGCAGCTAGGCCGGCGGACTGATCTGCCCGAGCACGTCCTGGCCGAGCTCGACGAAACCGCCGGCTTGAGTCGCGACAACTCCGGAATGACCCTGTGTCTGGCCCTGAACTACGGCTCGCGCGCCGAAATCGTCGATGGCGTTCGGACGCTGGCGGAGCGCGTCAAACGCGGCACGCTTGAGCCGGGCGACATCTCCGAAGACACGATCGCACAGTCGCTATACACCGCCGGCCTGCCCGATCCCGACCTGGTCGTCCGAACCGCCGGCGAAATGCGAATCAGCAATTTCCTGCTCT
>CAZUCH010000372.1:0-3803 GCA_964619045.1 uncultured Planctomycetales bacterium
AGATTCAGCAGTACGTTGCCCGGCTTGAGATCGCGGTGGATTACGCCGCCCGTGTGGGCCGCATCCATCCCATGCAACAAACCGCGAATCACCGTCAGGGCGACATCGAGCGGCACGCCGTGCGGGTGTTCGCCGATCACCGTGCGCAGCGACGGCCCGCGCACCAGCTCCATTGTCAGGTAGGGTGTCTCGGCGTACGGGTCGAGGCCCATGGGCCGAACGATGTTGGGGTGTCGCAAGCCGTGTACCACCACGCCTTCGCGTTGCAGGTAGCGCACGTACTCAGCCTCGATAGGCAGTTTGACGGCGACGTGGTCGTTATCCCACACGTGATGCCGAGCCCGCCACACCTCGCCGAACGTACCCGCCCCGACGCACTCCTCGAGCACGTACTCGCCGACTCGCAAGCCCGATTGATACTTCGTCGCCATAGTTGCGCCTACCTCCATCGTGGGCCGTCTGGCTCCAGTCTACCCGCCGGCCATGTCCGATAGATACTCCGTCACCAGGTAGTTATACGTACCGGCGACCGCCAGCGCCGCCAAGGCGCCCGTCCAGCCCCATCCGCCGGCGGGCAATCCGCCCAGCAGGATCAGCCCGACGATCAGCTCGAGCGCGGTCAGAGACGCCAGCAGGATCAAGGAGGCCCAGTTCGAGCCAACCTCGATGATCTTGCCGATAAACAGCCGGGCGCTCCACGGGACGGCGGCAACGATTACGACCCACGCCGCCGTACGCCATATTCCGCTCCATAGCGCTCCGCGCGCCTCGGGGCCCATTCGCCTAAGCGAAATGCCGACCAGGACGAGCAATGCGAGCCCGATCCAGGTTATCGCCTTCTCGCCGAGTCTGCCCAGTATGCCGCTGCTGGTCGTTTCCATAGGCCTTAAGTGTAATCCATGTAATGACTAGCGCGAATTACAATCGCCGTGTTTTCCTCAACCCGGTTTCGTACCATATCGTCCTACGCGGGCCGTTAGCCCGCAATTGGATTCGCAACCGCCCGGCGATGATTTGCCGCCGAGTTATCGGGCCACGCCGCCGCCCGGCCTGCGCTGGTCGGGATCGGCGGGAGCGATTGCCAGCCGGAGTTGCCCAACGTGGTCAACGGTTTGTATGCTTACCTTGCCACCTGCCGGGTATTCAGCGGAGTGATAGTGTGCCAACCCGCAGTCCAATAATAGGGACGTTGCGCAGGCTCTTGCGCGACGATGACGGTCCAACCGCGACTGAGTACGCGGTACTCGCAGCCCTGATCGTATTCGCCTGCGTCGCGGCGATCGGCTTGCTGGCCGATTGGATGAACGCCACGTTCCTCTTCCTGGCCGGCGAAATCGAGGTCTACTAGCGGAGCGGGTTCGCCCGAACCAAGCCCAGCGCAACGGCACCGACTGATCCCGGCGGCCCACACGGAGCCGTCCGGGCCCGCATACGCCGTTCGCGACACGATCCGGAACCTCACCACCGACACGCTCGTGCGCCAGCGGCAATAATCCTGGTGGCTGAGCGTTACTCCCTATAGACTATTAGCCTGGAACCGCTGGAGGTGTAGCATGAGGATTCTGCTCAGGTATCGGACCGTGGCCGTTGTGACGGTCATATTGCTGGGGGTCGGGCGCGTGTGTTCAGCGGCACCGGCCGACGAATGCTCGCCCGACGACGCTCTCGCCCAATGGCAAGCCTCGCTCGAGCGCCAGAGCAAAGCGGCCCTGGAGTTGGTAAACAAGCTGGAGTTGCGCCGTGGCCAGGCCCGGCGGCTCGTCCCACTGGCAGAGCAGGCGGCCGAGTTGCGGATCGAGGCCTATCAGCTCGAAGCCACGTTCATGCCGCGCATGGCCGAGACCTTCGCCGAGTTCGCCGCCGAGGATCGTCTCAATCACGGCTTCTCGAGCGAAGTCGAACACCGCACCGCTCACCTCAACCACCAGGTACACCAAGCCCGCGACCGCATCGACGAGCAGTTGATCGAGTTGGAGCGGCAGGTCACCAAGATCCTCGAGCCCGCCCAGCGCGAGCTGCTAGAGGACCAGCAGCCACGCCGGCATGCCGCCGAGAACCGATCTCGGCGCCGATCGAACGCCCGCCATGGTCAGGATCAACCCGCCGAGCAGCGGCTCGATGAGGCCCGCCAGGAGTTGCACGCGCTGCACGTCCAGATCCACCCCCGGCCCGGCCAGGTCGCTAGCCACTTGCTGCATCCCGCCGCGGCCGAGCAGTTGTGCAAGCTGGCGCGCGTCCCAGTCCCGTCGGCGGTGAACAAGGCGCTCGACATGCTCGCCGATGGCACCGCCGAGCACGCACGCCGCGACATCGAGGAACAGCGGGCCGCGGTCAACAAGCTGCGGGGCGAGATCAACAACTGGAACCTCATAAACGGCCTGCACATGACCGCCGACCAGATCGAATCGATCGTTGACGCCTTTGAGGACGCCGAGGACTTGGCGGCAACCGAATATGGTCGGCACAAGGGCCACGCGCGTCGCCAGACGGAGCGGTTCGCCCTGGAGCAGAAGGTTGAGGCGGTTCTGAATCTCGGTCAGCGCCAGGTCTTGGCCGAGTACAAGGCCTGTCTGATCCCTCCCAAGAACCTCAAGAACCCGGTCTTGGCGGGCCAGGCCGCGGACGACTCCAGGTACGAGGAATGGCTCGAGCGCGCTCGCAAGATGCCCCGACCGCAGTTGAACAAGTTCATTAACGCCTCGCTGGAACGCGAATCCGACCACTTCGGCCCACTCAACAAGGGCGAGCGCACCAAACGTGTGGCGTTGTTACGCACAGTCGTCCAGCGGGCGCGGGCCAAGTCCGACACCGAGTTTCAGCTCTGCCGCGCCGAACTCGCCGAGTGTATCGCGCGCCACGATCGCCTCGAGGCCCTCCGCGGCGAGATCGACGACCTGGGCCGCACGCAACAACAGCCCGGCGTCATCGCACGTTTCATGCTCAAGCCGGACTTCATCGAGCAGTTACGCATCCGCCGCCAGCAGTTGGAGGATGGCATCACCCCCGAGCAAACCGACCTCGCCCAGGTGCCACAAGCCGACAATTGCGACAAGGGCTGCGCCATCGATGGCAAGAGCAAGAACGACAAGCTGACGAAGAAGGGTGTCGGCAACAAGCGGCGGTCCTGACGCCGTGAGCGACGAGCGACTAGATCGGCGGGAGTTCCTGGGCACACTCGGCCGCCACGCCGGCGGCGCGTGCCTGGCATGTGCCCTGGCGCCGCTAGCCGGCCGTGCCCTGGCCGACCAACCGGCCGAGTTCACGCGCGAGGTCGACTTCTACAAGCAACTCCCCGACAACAAGATCCAGTGCTTCGTATGCCCATTGCACTGTGTTCTCGAAGACGGCGAAACCTGCTTCTGCCGAACGCGTACGAACGTCGGCGGCAAGCTCTTCACCCGCGCCCACAACAACCCCTGTATCCTCCAGGTCGACCCGATAGAGAAGCTCCCCCTAAACCACTTCCGACCCGGACAGAAAACCCTCGCGATCGGCACCGGCGGCTGCAACCTGCGCTGCCTCTACTGCCAGAACTGGGAGCAGTCCCAGAAGATGCCCGACGAGTTGAAGACCTTCTCACTGACCGCGCGTGAGGCCGTCACCGCGGCGCGCAAGCACAAGGTTGACACCATCGCCCTCGCCTACACCGAGCCCATCGCGTTCCTCGAATACGCCCACGACATTGCCAAACGCGCCCAACGCGCCCGGCTGAAGGTAGTAGTAGCGACGGCGGCCTACGCCGACCCGGAGCCCCTACTGGACCTGGCCAAGTACGTGGACGCCTTCGTCGTCGGCCTCAAGGG
>CAZUCH010000373.1:0-3798 GCA_964619045.1 uncultured Planctomycetales bacterium
GGCAGCGCTAGCGGCTCTGCTGGCCGAAGGTGCGCTCGATGAAGTTGGTGTCGACGTTGCCCTTGATGAAGTCGGCCTGATCCAGCAGCGCGCGGTGCAGCGGAATAGTCGTCTTGATCGGGCTGATGACGAACTCGTCCAACGCTCGCCGCATGGCCGCGAAGGCCTGGACCCGCGTCGGACGATGCACGAGCAACTTGGCGATCATCGAATCGTAGTGCGGGCTGACCACGTAGCCGGCGTAGACGTGAGTATCGAGCCGCACGCCGGGGCCGCCGGGCGCAATGAACCGCTCGATAAGGCCGGGGCAGGGGCGGAAGTTATCCTCGGGAGATTCGGCGTTGATGCGGCATTCGATGGCCACCCCGCTAGCCTTGATCTGATCCTGACGCAGCTTGAGGCTCTCGCCGGCGGCGATGCGAATCTGCCACTGCACCAGGTCGTGGCCGGTCACCAACTCGGTGACGGGGTGCTCGACCTGGATGCGGGCGTTGATCTCCATGAAGTAGAAGTTCTCGTCCTCGTCGACCAGGAATTCGCACGTGCCGGCCGAATAATAGCCGGCGGCCTTGGCCAGCCGGACGGCCGCGTTGCACAGCTTGGTTCGCGTGCGCGTGCCGATGTGCGGCGAGGGCGATTCCTCGATCAGCTTCTGGTTGCGGCGTTGCAGCGAGCAGTCGCGCTCCCAGAAGTGGATGATGTTGCCCTTGCGATCGCCGACGAGCTGGACCTCAACATGGCGTGGGCGTTCGATTAGCCGCTCGACATACAGCGTGCCGTCCTTGAAGGCCGCCTCGGCCTCGGCTCGGGCGCTGCGAAAGCTGGAGCGCAGTGAGACCTCGTTGTGCGCGGCGCGCATCCCGCGTCCCCCGCCGCCGGCGGACGCCTTGATCATGATGGGGTAGCCGATCTTGGCGGCGACTTCGACGGCCTGGTCCTCGTTCTCGACGGGGCCATCACTGCCGGGGACCAGCGGAACCTTGGCTTTCCTGGCCAATTTGCGGGCCTGGATCTTGTTGCCGACGCATTCCATCGACTCGGCGCTGGGCCCGATGAACTCGATCTTGCAGTCGCGGCACATCTGGGCGAACTTCGAGTTCTCGGCCAGGAATCCGTACCCCGGATGGATGGCCTGCACGTCCGCGATCTCGGCCGCCGACAGAATCGCCGCCGGGTTGAGGTACGATGTCGCCGCCGACTCTCCGCCGATGCAGATGGCCTCGTGTGCCAGGTTGAGATAGGCCGCGTCGCGATCGGCGCGCGAATAACCAGCGATGGCCTCGATCCCGAGGTCTCGACAGGCGCGGATCACTCGCAGGGCGATCTCTCCGCGGTTGGCTACCAGGATTCTGGTGAACATCCCTACTCCGCGAAGACTACGCCGGCTTGATGGCGAACAGAGGCTGATCGAACTCGACCGCCTGGCCGCTGGTGACCAGGATCTTGGTGATCCGCCCGGTAACCTCGGCCTTGATCTCGTTGAACACCTTCATCGCCTCCACCAGACAGACCACAGTGTCCGGCGTGACATCGGACCCAACCGCGACGAAGGCCGCGGAGTCCGGGTCGGCGGAGGTGTAGAACGTGCCAACCATCGGCGAGCGGATCAACGTCTCCTCTTCCGCCGGCGGGGGCTTCTCGGCAGAGGGCGGGGCGGGGGCGCCCAGGGCCGCGTGTGGCAGGGCCGCCGCCGCCGGGGCCGCGATCATCGGCTGACCACGCCGCAGGAGTATGTGGGTGTCACCCTCGCGCAGCTCGATCCGGCTCAAGTCGTTGTCGACCATCAACTCGACCAGGTTCTTGATCTGCTTGATGTCCGTCGGGCGCCGGGGTGCGGAGCCGTCGTTGGTTGCTTTGGATTTCTGTTCGCTCATGAAAGCTCAACCGGCAGAGAGGATAGAACCTCGTATCCGCTCTTGGTGACCAGAATATCGTCTTCCAGCCGCACGCCGCCGACGCCCGGGATGTAGATTCCGGGCTCGATGGTGATGACCATCCCGGGTTCGAGGATGGTCTGCGTGCCCTTTCCGATGCGCGGGACCTCGTGTGCGACCAAGCCCAGCCCATGTCCCAGGGCGTGGTTGAACAGCTTGCCGTAGCCGGCCTTCGTGATGACGCCGCGGGCCACGCGGTCCACGCTGTGGGCTGTGATGCCAGGGCGGACGGCTTCGATCGCGCGATCGTGCGCTGTGCGGACCACATCGAATATCTTCCGCAATCGGGCGGGGATGCTACCGAGCCACACTACGCGGGTCAAGTCGCTGCCGTACCAGTCGCAGTGGGCGCCCCAATCGACCAGGAGGATGTCCTTTTCTGTGAGTTTGGTGTCGCCGGGCTCGCAGTGCGGCAGCGACGAGTTGGCGCCAACCGCCACGATGGATGGGAATGTCTCGCCCTGGGCGCCGAGCTTCTGCATCTCGTACACGAGCTTGGCCGCGATCTGACGCTCCGTGAGCCCGGGCCGGAGCCACTTGACCACCTTCATGAAGGCTCGCTCGGCGATTCCGATCGAATGGCGCATGCGCTCGACCTCGCCGGAGTCTTTGATGGCCCGCAGGGGGGCGATCAGGCCGTCGACCGCTACCATCTTGGTGGGCTTGACCAGTCTCTTCAGCGTGCCGTGCTCGCGCACGCACATATGGTCCGGGCAGAAGCCGAGCCGTTCGAGCTTGAGACGGTTGATATGCTTGGCGTTGGCCGCGGGCGTGCGGTCTTTTCGGAGTATCTTGCGGGCGTAGGGGGCCTGTTTGTCGGCGGCCTCGTCAAAACGCCCGTCGGTCAGCAGGACGATGGCCTTCTGGGTGACGATGGCCGAGCCGTCCTCGCCGGTGAAGCCGGTGAGCCAGTATTGGTCCATGCGATCCTGGATGAGGTATCCGTCGATGTTCTTCTCAGCCATCTGGTCGCGTAGCTTCTGTATTCGCAGCGAATATGGCTTGCGTGGTACTTTGCGGGCTTTTTTCATAACGCCGTCACTCCCATTGGTTATTATGGGGCCTGTCCGGACGTGATTCCGTCCGGGGCCACGGGCTATGCAGCACTGTATCGTGGTTGCAGCGTGCTCGCCAGTAGCCGGGGCCAATCCGTCCAATCTGCTGTTTGACCACGATTGCGATTGCCGCTACACTACCCGGCTCGCGTCAGGCGGCTGATGGTGCGCCTGTTGCAGCAGTTGTGGGACCGGTTTCCAACCGGTCAGTCGTAGGGTGCGTCTTGACGCACCAAGCAGTAGCAACCGTAGGGTGCGTCTCGACGCACCAAGCAGTTGTTGGACCGGTTTGCTACCGGTCAGTCGCGCGTCAGGTTGTGGGACCGGCCAAGCAGTTGCTGGACCGGTTTGCTACCGGTCAGTCGCGCGTCAGGTTGTGGGACCGGTTTTCAACCGGTCAGTCGTAGGGTGCGGCTCGCCGCATCAATCTGAAACGTAGGGTGCGTCCCGACGCACCGGTCGTTGACAAGTGTTGACCAGAACATGTGATTGAGGGTGTCATGGCCCGTAAGTGCTTCTTCCTCGGCAAGAGAACCATTGCCGGACGTTCAATAGCTCGTCGCGGTAAGGCCAAGTACCTGGGCGGCGTCGGACGCAAGACGACCGGCATCTCCAAGCGCAAGTTCAAGCCCAACATCCAGAAGGTGCGGGCGGTCGTGGATGGCAGGATCTGCCGTATCCGCGTCAGCGCCAAGGCGATTCGCATGGGCCTGATCGTCAAGCCCGTCAAGCGCGACTGGACGCCGCCGCGGCCAGAACTCGTCGAAGCCGGCCAGAAATAGTCGGCAGGGGGCCGCCGTGCCCGGCGA
>CAZUCH010000374.1:0-3789 GCA_964619045.1 uncultured Planctomycetales bacterium
AACCCGCGTCCGGCGACCACGTCGTGAACCAGCACACCAGCCCCCGGCGCGGCCGCCACGCTGCTGGACACTCGCAACATCGACGCGTAGCGCGGCGACGAGTCCCCCACACGAAACGCCAGCCCGCCGCCGCCGAGCCGAACCTCGATCGTCGTATTCGGCTCGACCTCGCGATCGAAGCCCTCCAGGCGATGCTCCGGCCCCGGCACGCGCAGCCGCACGCACTGGCAGGCATCCTCGTCGAGCACGATCCCCACGCGCACCAGCGGTTCGATGCCCACCGCGCGCGTCCACTGACGCAGGCCCATTGATTCTTCACCGCTATTCATACGTGCTTCCGTGCTTCCGCCGCCAGCCGTTTGAAGACCGCCGTCACTTCGTGCAGACAGGACGGCTTGTTTCGCGCCCGCCAAGCGGCCTCGTATTCGGGCACGATTTCTTCGCAACCATCGGCGAAGTGCGTCAACAACTCCTCCGGCGTCCGGGCACCCGCCAGCCGCCGAGACAAGTCGAACCGCTCGGCCACGAGTGCGCTCAACCGGCAACATAGCGCCAGCTCATTCACATCTGCCTGGTGGCCGACTGTGGTCGCCGCATGGCGCCTCAGCACTTCGGTCGCCTCCGCCGCCAGTTTGCGCCACTCTTCCAGCTTGGCGCCGGTCAGCACGTCCTCGGGCACACACTCCGCCAACGGCGCGCAGAATGCCGGCCAACTGCGTGTCATGTCGCTCGCTGCGACCAGTCGCCTTAGCGTCGCGATCACCACCCCACTCTCGTCACCCAGCACTTGGCGCCCGCAGGCCCGATCAAACGCGTCTTCCGCCGGCCCATCGCAGTTCCAGGCCATGGCGGCCCCCAGGACCAGCGGATGCCACCCGCCGGCCAGCAGGTTCACGTGCCCCTCGTCGCCCCAATCCGTGTTCAGCAGTCCAACGGCGCCGTGCTTGCGACCCGCCGCCGCTTGGCGCCGAATATTCACATCCGCCGCATTGATATCGTTGAGCACGCGGTTCCAGGCCGACGTTCCCGGGCACACGAACGTGGTCAGGCCGGCGTCGGTGAAGAGCGCCGTGCTATCGAAGTCCGAATCCGGCGAGTAGCCCCAGTTGAGCATGATCGTCTCGGCCGGAAGCCGGTCCACGAACTCGGGGTGCTTCTTCAGGATGTCGCCCCACACCATCATTCGCTTGCCATGTCGGCGGCACAGCCCGTCTAGAAACGAAAGGTGCTCCAGGTACAGTTCGCCGACGCCGACCTGCTCGGCCCGCTCCCGGTTCTTGCCGCGCCCCAGGTCGTAGGTCTCATCGCAGCACACATTCACTAGTGGCGTAGAAAACAACGGCAGCAGCTCGTCGTACATCCGCTCCAGCAGTTGGCACGATTCTGGGTTGGCCATATCGAGCGTCAGACCGTGCATTCGCTCGGTCCAGCTCATCTCCGGCCACGATTTCTCCGTCGCAATCTCGGCCAGGTGACGGTACTGCGGCAAACTGAGGATGCGGCCCATGTGCCCGAATGAAGCCAGCGACGGCACCAGATCGACCCGCCGGTGTACGCAATACTCGTCCAGGTCACGAATCTCGTCGGCCGTGAGGGGCGAGCAGTCCGCCCCGATGTCCGGATCGAACTCGAACGCAAACGTATGCTCGATATAAAGTTGCAGGTGATTGAGCTTGTAGGCCGCCAGACGGTCCACCAGCTCCTTGAGCGCCTCGAGCGTGGGCACTTTCCCCCGGCTGACGTCATACGACAGGCCCCGGACGACAAAGTCCGGCCGATCGTCAATCTCCAGACAGGGCCACTCGGCGCCGCACGTCAACGCTATCTGGCAGAGCGTGAGCAGCCCATGCCAGGCACCGGCGGGCGAACGCCCGATAATCTCGACCCCATCCGGAGATATTCGCAACCGATAGCCCTGTTCCGGGGCGGACACGGCCGAGCCTAGCACGGGCCGACCGACCGTCGTGCCATCCTCGAGCCCGACGACAATCGATTCCGCTCCACCGCCCGAGCCGACGCATGCGGCCAGTCGAACGCCAAACCGTCGGGCACACAAATCGCACAGCCGCTCGGCGGCTACCCTCTCGGGCGCCTCCAGACGTGCGTCCAGGCACAGCGCCATGCCGCTGGCCGGCCGGAAGACGCCCGTCGCCCGCCGCAAACGGCGCGGCTGGGGCAGCAACTCTCCCGCCCACCTCGCGGCCGGGTCGACGTGCCCGTTGGGCTGTGGTCCGATAGCCATCGGCGGTGCTCCAGGATGCTGTCGGGCTTTCGAGCCAGGCCCGTCTACGCACACGACATCTGGCAGATCCTACCGCCTCGGCCCGCTTTTTCGAAATCCCACGCCCAATAACCGGGCGCGCCCGATAGAATGCATAGAATATGGTTGAAGAGTCTTCGCGTTTATGGTAATCGTAGTATAAGTGAAAGTCGGTATGCGTGAAGGGGCGGGCGTGTGGTGCTGTGGACGCTGTGTCGTGCCAGCCGAAGGCGCAGGCGTACCGCCTAATAGCCTCAGAGGCAGTAGTTGCGGGCCGATTCCAGCGGCTCGGGCGCCAGTGGAGAGCGGCGCAAACCGGAGCAATGCAATGTCCATGACCATACGTAACCGCAAGTCCGCGTTCACTCTCATCGAGCTATTGGTAGTCGTGGCGATCATCGCGCTGCTGATCTCGATCCTGCTGCCGACCCTGGCGCGAGCCCGCGAGCAGACCAGGTCGGTCAAGTGTTTGGCCAACCTCAAGACGCTTGGGCAGGGTGTTCTGGTCTTCACCGCCGAGAACAAGGACAAGCTACCCGGCCCGCTGCATCCTGCTCTCTACAAGAACCAGGGGATCGACGCCCTGCTGGAGGACCAGGTTCGCCCGACCAGCGTTGCCGGGGCAAAGTTCTCGCAATCCCGACAGCTTACCTACGTGTTGCGCAAGGTCTTCAATGACAGCACGGGCTTCAAGGACAGCACGACTGACCAGGTCGCCACGTGCCCCGTGATGGAAGGGATCAACCCCGACGAAAACTTCGACTCTTTTGTCGCCCTCACCGGCAAACCCGCATACCCCACGCACTACGTACTCCACAACATCGGCGAATTCGGCAATGAAGGTGGGGGCGGCTCCGAGTACCGCCCGCGCATCACCGACCCTCCATACTATTTCGGCTTGAGCCCGTGGTCGGGAGCGTCCCCTGAGGTACTGTCGGCGGCTGCCAAGCACCGCCCGCTGCCCTCCGCCAAGCTCCCGAAGCCGTCGGAAGAGTGGATGATCGCCGACGCGTGGTATCGACCGAACTCCTGCCCCATAAGCCAGCAATTGCAGCAGGAGGGTCCCTACCAATACGGTTGGACCGGCGAGTCGCTACCGTACTTCGCCCCCCACTTCCAACCTGATCGGTTGTCGTATAGCTTCTCCAATACGAATGATCGTCGTGCGCAAAGCGATAAGCACGCCGACGGCAAGCGCGACGGCGAGACCAACACCGTCTTCTTCGACGGCCACGCCCTCGGCGTCAAATCCAAGACCTTCTTCGCCTACGGCTACGAATTGGCCTACGGCTTCCCGGGCACCGTGAACCCCAGGTTTGCCAATCCCCAGGCTGAGCAATTTTACTACACGGGCTGTTGGCGCTAGACGCACGATGCCACGAACATCAACCTGAATCCGCAGCGGCCCGCGACCAGGCGGGCCGCTTCCTTGCGCGCCCCCAGCGGCAACGTTGTCTCCGGCGACGGTGCGCGATAGCCTCCGGGCATGAGTGCTCCGCGCCGCGACAAACGCACGATCGACAGCGCCG
>CAZUCH010000375.1:0-3780 GCA_964619045.1 uncultured Planctomycetales bacterium
ACTTGCGAATGCGAGTGCCGCTGACGCCGGTGTGAAGATATCGGCGATTCCGGTGCGGTCGTTGCCGCCGTCGGCGCGATCCGGGCGGTCGGGGCGAGGCGTATACAGGTGCGTGGTGATCGCCATCGTATTGCTGGTATTCCTTGGGCGGGGTGGGCACACGCACCGTCTTAGTCGCTATAGCGGCGGGTCGTGGTTGGGGTGGATGCTGCTCGGTAGCCTGATGGGCGGCGGACGTAGCTGGGGCGGCGGCGGTGGCGGCTTTGGCGGGGGTGGCGGTGGATTTGGCGGCGGCTTCGGCGGTGGCGGGGGTGGATTCTCTGGGGGTGGAGGTGCGTCCGGTGGCTGGTAGGAACTGTCCAAACTGTGGTGGGTCGGTAGCGCGTTTGGCGCGATTCTGTAACAACTGTGGCGAGGCAATGGTCATGAAGAGAAGATCGGGTGTGGCCGGCATTCTGCTGGTATTCATCGGCTTGATGTGCGTGGGCGCGCTGATCATCGGCGGGTGTGCGTATAGCGGTTATAACAAGGCTATTCGACTGGATGAGAGCGTCGATAGCGGCTGGGCCCAGGTCGAGAACGTTCTGCAAAGGCGTTTTGATCTGATCCCGAACCTGGTCGAGACCGTGAAGGGCTATGCCGGGCACGAGAAGGAAATCTTCACAGACATAGCCAATAGTCGGACGAAGTACTTCAGCGCTGGCAGCCGCGACGACAAGGTTGCGGCGGCCAACGGTTTGGAGCGGGCACTGTCGCGGCTGCTTGTGTTGAAGGAGGCGTACCCCGATCTGAAGGCGCAGGCGGGCTTCCTCGACCTACAAACGCAGCTTGAGGGTACGGAAAACCGGATCGCCGTCGAGCGTAAGCGCTACAACGACGCGGTTCGTGAGTTGAATACGTACTGTCGCGGGTTGTTGGGGAGCGTATTCTCGGGTTGGGCCGGAGTTGACTCGGCGGAGTACTTCGAGATCACCGAGGAAGCCAAGGAGGTGCCCAAGGTGGACTTCGGCGGCGGTGGTAGCGGCGAGGGAACGTGAGAGCGCAAGGGGGGGCTGGCGCTACGGGAATAGGAGTTGGGGGGTGTTGTTGGTCGATGTGTTGCCGTGCGTGGCGGCAAGCTCGGCGTAGGTCTGTTGGCACAGCGGTGTGTCCGAGAGTCCTAGCTGGGCACGGGTTTGCTCGACGGACTCGACGGCGGGAGCTTCGATTTCCACAAACCAGCCCAGCTTGGGGAGCTCGTCGAGCGCGATCTCGCTAGCTCCCAGACGCCATGCCTCGCGGCGTTTCTGGTAGACAACCGTCTCTTGGTAGCCTAGGTGGGCCAGTATCTCGGCGAGAGCCCGGGGGGCGGCGATGGGCGTTTCACATTCCTCGCGGCTCTTGAACTCGCCGGCTGCGCGCGGACCCTTGTAGGTGAGCAGGCCGGGCGGGTGGGACGCTGCCTGGTCGCCCAGGGGGCAGAATTCGCGGATGCGCAGGCCGCGATCAGAGTCGCGCAGCAGACCATCAGGCGTGTCGAACAGGCGGTTGGTTTCGAGCACAACGCCGGTCGTCGTGGCGCCCAATTTACGCAGGAGGACTCGCAGCCTCTCTGGGGAGTCGATTCGGAACTTGGCTTCGATCTCGATAGCCACGGGTTTCTCGCGGTTGACAGCGTTGAACGGGCAGTCCATCCTACCAGATGCCATGAGGGTTGCACATCGCCGAGGCCGCGAGGTCCGGCAGTTGGCCGGCGCGTTGTCCAGTAGAACGCTCGGCCAGGAACGATCGTCAAGCAAGAGAGTTCGGATCATGCGGCAGAGCAGTCTATGGGTAGCCACACTGGTCTTGGCGAGCATTGGGATGCCGGCGACACGCGGGCAGTCACCCGATGCCGAGAGCGGTTTTCTGCGTCAGCAGCGGGCGATCGACGAGGCGCTCGAGCAGCAACGGAAGCAGGATGAGCCGGTGAGCTCGCTGCTGGACGTGCAGTGGGGGGGCTGGCTCGAGTACTACGTCTTCCACTTCGATGACGGTATCCAGAAATCGCGCGTCGTGCAGCGGCCCGGCGTGGCGCTGTGGACCCGGCTGCGGATCGATGACGGGGCTCACGAGCTATTCGCCCGCGTGCGGCTGCGCTACGACCACTTCAACGCCGGCGACGAGATCGAACGGCGTCGTGACTGGGTGGGACCGAACTTCGACGAAGCTTGGTACCAGATCGATTTCGGGAAAGCCCTGCGGCTGACCACACCGTCGGACCCGTTCCAGGTGCGGGCGCGCATCGGCAGGCAGAGCGTCGTCTTCGGCACGGGTTATGCGCTGGATTTGCCGCTGGACGCCGTGCTGGTAGATTTGAGCGTGTACGATGTGCGCGTGCAGGGGCTGTTCGGCAGGACCATCGGCAGCTACCCAAACATCGATCGCAGCGAACCGGTCGATAGTCACAGCGACCGACTGTTCTACGGCGTGCAGGTGGCGTATGAGGGCTGGCAGCGACATACGCCGTTTGTCTATGCGATCTGGAACAACGATCGTACGGACGAGCGGCCGACGGACTGGGGGCAGAACTACAGCTACGACAGCTTCTACCTGGGCGGCGGGGTGCAGGGTGAGTTTGCACATAACCTGAATTACTGGGTCGAGGGCGTGTTCGAGTCTGGGCACAGCTACGCTGACGGGGCCGCGTTTCAGCGCGACTACATTGAGGCCTATGGGTGGGATATCGGCATTGAGAAGCTGTTCGACGTGCCGACGCATCCGCGCGTGGCGGGCGAGTACATGTTCGCCAGCGGCGACAGCGATCGGCTCTACAGCCCCACCAACGCGGCCGGCGGCAATCGTGGGTCTCGCGAAGACACGAGTTTCGTGGCGTTTGGCTTCCGTGACACGGGCATCTCGGCGGCGCCGACGATGAGCAACCTGCACGTGTGGCGCGTGGGCGCGTCGCTGAAGCCGCTCGAAAAATGGGAGCTGTGCGAGAACCTCGAAATCGGCACGAATCTGTTTCTGTATCACAAGAACCGCTGCCGGGCGGCGATCAGCGACCCGCTGGCGGATAGTTTCTCGGGGCACGTCGGCTGGGAGATGGACTACTTCGTCAACTGGCGTCTGGCGTCCGATCTGTCGTGGACAATACGGTGGGGCACCTTCTTCCCCGGCAGCGCCTACAGTGACCGCGATACGCGACATTTTCTGTTCACCGGCTGCACCTGGAGTTTCTAGATGCGAATTGGCGATTCTCTTCTTAACGGGCGATTCGTGCTGGGCGTGCTGACGCTCTTGGTTGTGACGCTGGGCGGCTGCCAGACCGGCGGCTCCCATGCCACATCGCAACCGACGGTGCCGCGCGGCAGCAGTGCCGAACTAGTCATGTACATCAGCGACCAGGCTTTTGTTACCGCCGAGCCGGGCTATCGGGCCGTCTATACGTTGGCCTATGGCAAGGTTGACCCGGGTGAGTTCGACCAGCTGGTCTGGTTCATGCGCAACACGGGGCTCATCTCCGGGAGTTGGCGGCACGATGCCGACACGCGACTCAATCGCGCCGCCGTTGGGTTCATGATCTGCCGGGCATGTGACATCCGTAGCGGCGTGGGTTGGAACCTGACCGGCCTGGGGCGCTATGCCTGGCGCGAGCTGCAATACAAGGGAATCGCCCGGGGCGGTGGCGAATCAGGCTTGGTGAGCGGCGGCGAGTTCGTCGGTATCCTGTCGCGGGCCGATGCCTACATGCGGCGCACCGGGCGAACCGACGAGCCGGCTGTTGAACTGGAGCAGCCGGCCGAATAGTGGCGGCCA
>CAZUCH010000376.1:0-3778 GCA_964619045.1 uncultured Planctomycetales bacterium
CAACGTCTGCTTCAAGTGCCGGAAGTTCACTTCGATCCGCCAACGCGCCCCATACGATTCCGCCAACTCCGTAAGTCAGCTTGATCATCGGGCTGGCCGAACCGTCGGCGGCACACCGTTCCCCGATCGCTGGGGCGCAATCTGGAACTCAGCCCGACAGCCTGGTTGGTTGCAGCGCACCGTCATAGTCGGCACCGCCGCCAGCTCCAGCGGGTCCGTGTTCATAATCGCCAGCGCCGTCGGCAGGATCGCATGGGCGGCGTGGACACATAGGCCCGCCGGCAACGTCGGTCCGATCACGAACCCAGTCGCACACTCGCCGCCAGCCGGGCAACAATCCGCCTCTGGTTGGCGGGACACAGTGACATGGACAGCAGCAGAAGCCGCCACGGGGGCCGCATCCGGCCCACTGTCCTCGTGGGTGGGAAGCGACGCCGCGGAAGCGCCTGGCCCAGGTGCCGAAACAGGCTCCGAGCACGCGTCCACACCCCCATCCGCGTCGATAAGAACCTGGTCACGCCGCCCATCCATGGCCAGGTTGGCCAATTCGTCGGCGCGCAGGTTCTCCGTGCGAGGAATGTGCTGGATTGTCCAGGGTGCAAGCTTCAATAGCAGCATCTGGGCCTGGCGGAAGAGTGGGGCCAGCCCCGCGCTCTTAACCCGGTATTCGCCCGTGATCTGACGCACAAGCAACTGGCTGTCCGAGTAGATCGCAACCGGCCGCTCCGCAAGCCGGCCGGCGTGTTCGAGCGCCCGGATCAACGCGTGATACTCGGCGGCATTGCTGGTCTGGCGTCCAAGGAAGAACGCCGCCTCGTAGATCGGCTGCCCCGAATCGTCGGCAATCACCACTCCCGCACCGGCCGGGCCGGGGTTGCCCCGCGCTCCACCGTCGACGTGGATAATCAGGCCCACACCGCGCCCGCCATCTACAAACCCCGGTCGATGTAGAGAATCCGGCCGCAACTGTCGCAAGTTATCACATCTTCGCGCGTCATTAATGCGTTGGCCCGCTCGGCGGCCAATGACATATTGCAGCCGTCGCACTGATACTCGTCGCGACGCGGGTGCGTCTTGACGACCCGGGCCAGCACCTCTCCCTCGTAGCGCTCCGAGATGCGATCGAATTGCTGCAGCGCCTTACCGTCCAGTGATTCACTGGACTCGTTGCGCTGCTGCCCCAATGCCTCGAGCCGGGCCGCGAAAGACCCCTCCGACTGCGCAAGTTGCGTCTTGAGGTTGGCCAGCCGCCCCGCTTCCTGTTCGACGACCTCTTGTTGCTGGGCCACGCCGGCCTTCTTGGCCTCGAGCCCCTCCATCAACTCAAACGCCCGAGTTTCGAGCCGCGTGATGTCGGCCTTCTCGTTGTTGAGCTGCGACATGGCCGCCGCGTACTCTTTGTTGGTCTTCACCACATTCAGGTTGTCGCGGAGCTTGGAAACGCTCACGTTGCGCGACTTGAGATCGACGTCGATCTCGTCCGCCTGCATCTGGGATCGCTTGAACTCCTCGCGCTGAGCCTCGAACGTCTCCTCGGCGGCCCGCAATCTGGCCGCCTGACGCTTCACGCTACGCTGCTTCGCCGCCAACTGTCGGCGGATGTCAACGATCTGCAGCTCGATGTCCTGAAGTGCCAGCAGGGATTCGAGCACTTGTCCCATTCACGCTCTCCGCCGTAGATCAATGTTCACGTCGATTGCACGAACCGCGAATTATGCCCGAAATTGGCGCCCGTGGCAAGTCGCATGCCACGTCAGGCGTCCGCGCGACGCCCAGACCCCGCCTAACGCCTCCCGACTGGATTTTCTGACCGCCCCCACTAACATCAACGGTCATCTGTTTGGCGGGCGGGGATGTCACATGAGGATCAGATATGAAAAGGTCTCGCTATTCCGTTCTCATCACCGTCGGGCTGGCAGCGGCCCTGGCAACCGCCGGCGACCCGGCACGCGACCGCCGAAGAACCCCGATCGTCGAGGTCTTCGAGCAATGCAACAGCTCTGTCGTCAATATCAGCACCACACGCGTGGTCCGCATGCGTGCCCTGGGCTATGGCTCGCGCCTCGATGAGATCTTCAATTTCGGCCGTCCCCGGCCTCGCCACGACCGCCGCGTCGAGAGCGTCGGCTCCGGAGTCATCGTCCACGACGCCGGCTACATCGTCACCAACGCACATGTCGTCTCGCAGGCCTCGGACATCCAGGTCACCTTTGCCGACGGGAGCACCAAGCCCGCCAGCGTGGTCGCCGCCGACGCCCAAAACGACCTGGCCGTGCTACGAGTGACGACACGCACACCATTGGAATATCAGGAGTTAGGTCGCAGCTCCGACATAATGATCGGCGAGACCGTCGTCGCCATCGGCAACCCGCTGGGACTCCAGCATACCGTAACACGCGGAATCGTCAGCGCACTCGGACGCGAGCTGACATTCGCCAACGACGTCGTCTACCGCGATCTCATCCAGACCGACGCCCCGATCAACCCCGGAAACTCGGGCGGCCCACTACTCAACGTCAACGGCGAACTCATCGGCATAAACACCGCCATCCGCGGCGACGCCCAGAACATCGGCTTCGCAATCCCAGTCGATCGGCTCTGGGAACTGCTGCCCGCACTCCTGGACGTCGAACGCCGTGAGCGCGTGCGCTTCGGCCTGGATGTTAGCGGAGCCGACGCCACTGTCACGGCGGTCCGACCCAACAGCCCCGCCGCCAAGGCCGGACTGGCCCCTGGCGATCACCTCACGTCATTCAACGGCCAAGCACTGCGCGACGGCATCGACTACTACGTGCGACTGCTCGACCAGAAGCCCGATAGCAGTGTTCGGCTAGCAGTCCGGCGTGGCTCCCAAGAACTCGACCTGACCGTGCCGCTGCAGTCCATACCCGTTCCCGACGGCCAGAAGCTGGCTGGACGCTTGCTGGGACTACAACTTGAGGAGGTATCCGAGCACCTGTGGCGCGAGCACGACCTTCCCGACTACGCGCGCCTGATCGTCGAGAGCACGGAACGCCGCGGCCCCGCCGACGAGGCCGGCATCAAACCCCTGGACCTGATTCTGCGGGTGGACAGTGTGCCGGTGCAATCGCTGAGAGATGTAGGGCTGGCCCTGGAGCAGGTAACGGCGCGCGATCTCGTGAACGTCGAAGGCCTGCGCCTGGACGCGCGCCACTCGTTCTTCTGGTCGGCCACACTGCGTGCCCAACCAGACCGGTAGCCTCCTCGTCACCACTAGCCGTGCAGGCAGCGATTAAGATTGTCGGGGGCTTAGGATCATCTGGTCACGGTACGATACAGAGTGTCACGTTCGACGGGGTCGTAGCCGGCTTCGCGCAGCAGGCGTTGGATGTCGCCGACGGTCAGTTCCTGGTGGGTTGTGCCGTGGCCCTCGCGTTTGGTGATGTCGTACCAGGCCACGGTTCCGTCGAAGTCGTCCACGCCCCAGTTCAGCGCGATTTGCGACAACTGCGGCGACTGCATGATCCAGAAGGTCTTGATGTGGGGGAAGTTGTCGAGCATCAGCCGGGAGACGGCCAGGGTGCGTAGATCATCCAGGCCGGTCGGCCCGGGCAGGTGGTCGAGTTCGCAGCCCTCGGGATGAAACGAGAGTGGCACGAAGCACTGGAACGCCTTGGCCCGCTTGGCCAGCGACGCGTCTTGGTGCTCGCGTAGCTTGACCATGTGTCCGAGCCGCTCCTCGATCGACTCGATGTGCCCGTAGAGCATTGTGGCGTTGGACGGGATGCCAAGTTCGTGGGCCACGCGGTGGACGTCG
>CAZUCH010000377.1:0-3778 GCA_964619045.1 uncultured Planctomycetales bacterium
GTCGCTGTATCGACCGCTCCGCCAGCCCCCAGCAATAGCCCCATATCCGGACCCTCGACGCGTCCCATAGTGCCGCCCCCGGTGGACGCCGGACGCGCCCCGGCTGATAATCGCCCCGCCAGACAATCGAGGAGCCAATGTGAAAAGACGCGTGATGGCCGTTTTCGGAACCCGTCCGGAGGTGATAAAGCTAGCCCCGGTAATCCGCGAGCTGCGCGCCCACCCCGACCACGCCGAACTCTCCCTCTGCTCGACCGGCCAACACCGCGAAATGCTCGACCAGACACTCGCGGCCTGCGACCTGCGGCCAGACCACGAACTGGCCCTCATGCAACCCGGCCAGCACCCCACCGACCTGCTCGCCCGCCTGCTCAGCGGCCTACGAACCCTGCTCGACGACATCCGCCCGGACGTACTCGTCGTCCAGGGCGACACAACCACCGTCATGGCCGGCGCCCTGGCCGGCTTCATTCACGGTTGCCAAGTGGCACACGTCGAAGCCGGCCTGCGAACCCGCGACAAACGCGCCCCATTCCCCGAGGAAGTCAATCGCCGAGTGGCCGGCGTCGTCGCCGACAAGCACTTCGCGCCAACCACCCGCGCGCGCGACGCCCTGCTCGCCGAAGCCGTCCCCCCCGAAGACATCCATCTCACCGGCAACACAGTCGTGGACGCCCTCCGCTGGATGCGCGAACGCGTAGCCGACCGCCCCCTCCCGCCGGCGATCGACCCCGGCCCGGCCCGCCTGATCCTCGTGACGGCCCACCGCCGCGAGAGCTTCGGAACACCCTTCCGCGACCTCTGCCTGGCCCTGCGCGACATCGCCCAGCAACACGACGACGTCTGCCTGATCTACCCGGTCCACCTCAACCCCAACGTCCAGCGCGTCGCCCGCGAGACTCTCGGCGACTGCCCACGCGTCCGGCTCGTGAACCCGCTCGACTACGCCGACTTCGTCGCCCTCCTATCGCGAGCGCACCTGGTGCTCACCGACTCCGGCGGCATCCAGGAAGAAGCCCCCGCCCTCGGCAAACCAGTACTGGTGCTACGCCACAAGACTGAACGACCGGAGGCCGTAGCGGCGGGAATCGTCAAGCTCGTCGGCACTGACCGGACACGAATCGTCCACGAGGCCGGCCGCTTGCTGAGCGACGACAACGCCTACGCCGCCATGGCGCGCCCCACCGATGTTTACGGCGACGGTTTGGCCGCACGGCGAATCACCGAGGTCATCCTCACCGGACAGATGACCACGCCGCCCTTCGACCCGCCAGCGCCCCCGGCAATGTGAGTAGCCCATGCGAGTACTCTGGCTGGTACGCGACAATCTCACACGCAACCCCGGCGGGGATTCCACGCAGATCCTCAGCACTGCCGCCGCCCTGCGCCGCCGGGGGCTCACGATCGACTTCGCGCATGAAGTCGGCCCCGATCTCGCCGGCTACGACCTCGCGCATCTCTTCCACCTCGACCGCCTCTGGGAGAACATCGCACACAGCCGCCGCCTGCGGGCCGCCCGCCTGCCATACGTC
Organism: uncultured Planctomycetales bacterium; assembly: GCA_964619045.1. Lineage (GTDB taxonomy): Bacteria > Planctomycetota > Phycisphaerae > UBA1845 > Fen-1342 > JANQFV01. The sequence goes on from CAZUCH010000377.1 coordinate 1,533, forward strand.
CTCAGCACCATCTACTGGCCCAGCGACGAATTCGATCGCGGCGGACGGGCCGGGCTCCAGGGGCTGCTAGCCCGCACGGTGGGTTCGGCGGCCTATCAGAATCTCCGCATGTTCCAGCGTTACCTTCTACACTGTCACCACCGCCGCCAACTCCCCGGGCTTAGACCACGCCGCTACAGCTTCCACAAGAACGTCGTCGAACTACTAACCGGCGCCGCCGCGCTGCTCCCCAACAGCCAGGCCGAGAGCGACATAATCAACGCCCACTTCGGCGTCAGCCGGCCCACGGTCGCCGTCCCCAACGCCGCCGACCAAACGGTCTTCGGCCCGCCGACCGAATCAGCAGACCGCAATGGCGTGCTCTGCATCGGGCGCATCGAACCCCGCAAGAACCAACTGGCCCTGATCCACGCCCTGCGCGGCACCGGCATCCCGTTGACACTCGTTGGAGCCCCCGGACGCTACAGCGGAGCGTATTACGGCCGCTGTCGCCGGGCGGCCGATGCGAGTGTCCGATTCGCGGGCCCTCAGCCGCCCGCCGAGTTGCGGCGACTATGCCACCGGGCCTGCGTACACGCCTGTGTAAGCTGGTACGAGACCCCTGGCCTGGTCAGCCTGGAGGCGGCTCTCTGTGGCTGTGCGATAGTAGCCACCCCAGGCGGCTGCACCCGCGAGTACCTCCGCGACGACGCATCCTACGGCCAACCGGACGACCCTCAATCGCTGCGTGCAGCCGTCGAGCGTGCCATACAGCGCGGCCCATCCCCAACCCTGGCCCAGCGAGTAGCCACCGACTACACCTGGGACGCCGCCGCCAACAAAACGCTTGAGGCCTACGAGAAAGAAAAAAGGGGACATCACTAATTAAAAGGAAAAGGGGATAAGTACAATTAAGCGGGTGCCATGCCGACGGCTTCTCGCGCCGGCATGTAGACCTGGCCACGGCGCAGCCGTAGTTTGCTTCTCGACGCACCATTCGCCCCACAACTCGACCACGCGGCCGGAGAATAACATGCCCCTCGTGATCATCTCCTTCACCGTATACACACTGGCCATCGTCGGCCTCGGCCTCTACTCCGCCCGCTACGCCCGCCGCGGCAACGAGGACTTCTTCCTCGCCGGCCGTTCACTCGGACCATGGATGGCAGCGCTCTCAGCCTCAGCCTCAAGCGAGTCCGGCTGGGTCACACTAGGACTCGTCGGCTGGGCCTTCACCCACGGAGCCGCGGCCTACTGGATCATCCCCGGCTGCCTCATAGGGTACCTCTTCAACTGGTTCGTAGTCGCCGGCCGCATGAGCGACCGCGCCCGAGCCCTGAATGCACTCACGCTCCCCGATTTCTTCGCATTCAGCTTCCGCGAGCGAATCCCGCTCCTGCGAATCCTCTCCGTAATCGTGATCCTGATCGCCATGCTCATGTACGTCGCCGCCCAACTAGCTGCCGCCGGAAAGGCCTTCTCCGTAGCCTTCGACGGCCTGCCATACCAATACGGCGTCCTGATCGGAGCCGGAATCGTCCTGCTATACACAGTCGGCGGCGGATTCCGAGCCGTGTGCTGGACCGACTTCCTACAGGCTCTCCTGATGGTCGGCACGCTCGTCGTCTTCCCCGCATGGCTACTATTCGAGCACGGCGGCTACACCTTCGTTGCCACCGCCCTGGAAACCGCAGCACCCAAGAACGGCGCCCCCGGCGACTTCCTGCGCTTCCTCCCCAACAAGACCGGGCCGGCATTCATCGGCTTCCTCCTAGGTAGCGGCGCCCTCGGAATAAACTTTGGCTACCCCGGCCAACCCCACGTACTCGTACGTTTCCTAGCTCTCAAAGACCGCCACGTAGCACGCACCGCCGGCATCGTGGCGTTTACCTGGGGCCTGTTCGTCTATTGGGGAGCCGTCACGATCGGTCTCTTCGCTCGCGCCATGGCCGAGTCGGGCGCCCAATGGACCGCGGCCATCACCAAAGACAGCGAAGTGGGTTTGGTCGTGTCCGCCATGAACCTCCTGCCACACGCACTCTCAGGCTTGGTGCTGGCGGCCGTCCTGGCCGCAATCTGCTCGACAGCCGACAGCCAACTGGTCGTCGCAGCCAGCGCCGGAGCCAACGACCTCTACGCCCGGCTGACCAGGAAACGCCCCGGCGAGTCACACCCCTGGGTCAACCGCATGTTCGTCGCCGGCCTGGGGCTCGCCGCCCTTCTGATTGCCTTCGAATCACGCGTGAAGGTCTACGAATACGTGCTTA
>CAZUCH010000378.1:0-3778 GCA_964619045.1 uncultured Planctomycetales bacterium
CGAAATGGCACTCGGCCCGATAAGCGTCGTATCCGCCGGGGTCGATCCAGAGCACGACAGGGGCACCGGTGTGGATCAATTGTCCACAGACGACGATCTCGTCGCCGAGTCGTTCGAGGGGCTCTCCGGGCTGGCCGAAGCGGTCGGTCGTGGCGCAGGCCGTCATGAGCAGGAGGATTGGCATGAGGCAGCCGAGACGGGCGGCGATGGGATTTTGCGGGCGAATTGGCATCTTGGTCTCCAGATTCTATGTCGATCAGTATACCGACTTTCCATTAGGCGGGCGGACATGTAGACTGGCCTGTCCAACCGTGGTTGCTAATGGAGGCACAGAGTGCGGCAGGCATTGCTGATGGTGTTGTTGGTCGGGGGATTCATAGAGGCGGCGGGAGAATCGCCGGTTGGGAACCCCGTGAAGACAGCGATAACAAACTTCGAGCCGCTCTGGAGGCCAGCCGACAACGCCCTGTGCGGATTGGTGATTGGAGTGGATCCGGCGGGCGTTGGATGTAACCACCCGGGTGAGTGCTTGTGCGACCAGCTCAGCCTGCTTACCGCGGGCCACTTGTACCACTTTGTCCTGGCGGGGCGCGGCTCGCCGGCGATGACGCGAGCGGACGAGACGCTGGCCGTCGATCCTGATGGCAACAGCCTGTCGCGAAGGCTGGCAATCGTCCGGGAAGCCAAGTGTGACGTCTGCGTGTCGGTGCGATATGTCGCGGGCGACGGGCCGGCAGGGGTAGGCGCGGGCGCCGGCAATGAACACGAGCGGCTAGTCACGGCGCTGCGAGATGCGCTCGACACCCCAGGCTCGGCGTCAGTCTCGGAGACGTGCGACAGCGATCTCGTCGAGGCGCTGAGCCGCGATACCGATACGTCTGGCGTGCCGGCGTGCGTGGTGCAGTTTCCCGGCGTGGTTCACGGTGCATCGCTTGACGCTGCGGCGCGGAAGATGTGTTTTGACAACGCTCGCCGACTGTACGATGGGATCGCCTGTTTTTGCTCGCCGCGCGCTTGCGATGACGATCCGACTCCGGTGCCCGACTGTCCGCCGCCGGGGCCGACCGAACGACAGCGCTACCCGGGTCGGCAGATATGGCCCGCCGGCGATCTTCCCGACGAGCAACTGACGTGGTTCTGCCGGACGTTCGCCAAGGTCTCGATCACGAATCGGAGCCTGGCCTGCTTCGAGGTTTCCGCTCGGCGTGACGGCGACCAGGTTGTGCTGGAAGGTCGCACCAACATCCCGTCCGCCGTGGAAGGGCTTCAGAAGGCCCTGGGTGACGTCGGCATCAGCAAGACACGCAATGATGTCCGCGCCTTGCCCGACGCCGAGCGACTGGGCGGGCGGATCTTCGGCATCTGCCGGGCACCGTCGGCCCTGACCTACAACCGGCCGGCGGATCGGGGCGGGCTGCAGACGCAGATGCTCTTCGGCGAGCCGCTGTTCCTGCTCGATTGCGACGATGAGTGGTTCCTGCTTCAGACTGGCGACGGGTATTGGGGCTGGGTACGACGCGAGGCGGTTGAGCCGTTGGATGCCCAGCACTTCGACGCATACATGAGCCACCCGCGCGCGGCGATGCGGCGTGATTTCACACTGCCCGAGCCCACGATGACCGGTCAGCGCATTCCTCGCGGAGCTGTCGTTGCAGTGGCGCGGCTGGCAGGCGAGCGGGCCGAGATCGTGCTGCCGGACGGTTCGACGGCGAGCGTGCCGGCCGAAGCCCTGAGAATACTGGACGCCGATGGGGCCGTTGGATTGAAACGAGCCCAGGCCGCGCTGGACATGTTGTATGCGCCGTACGTGTTTGGTGGCCGGTCACCGTTGGGGCTGGATTGCAGCGGTTTGATAACGAATGCTGGGGCGCAGATTGGCGAGTTGCCGCCGCGCGATGCGTGGCACCAGACGTTCGCCGGCTCGCTGGTAGCGACGCACTGGCACCGCGCGGGCATTCGCGTTGGTGACCTGTTGTTCTTCATCAACAGTCGCGGAAAGGTGTACAACGTGGGCGTGGCGCTGGACGCGACACACGTGGTGCATTCGTCGCCGCCCTGCGTGCGAATCAGCAGCATCGACCCGAAGGACCGGCTGTATAGCGAGGAGCTGGATCGGGCGTTCTTTGTCGCCAAGAGGCCGTAGTATATGTGCGATTGGTGCTCGTTTGACCGGTTACAAACCGGTCCCACAAACCTGGGCTCATCTGACCGGTTACAAACCGGTCCCACAAACTGATCTTCACGACTGGGTGTAGTTGAAGCGGTCGGCTGAGTAGATGCGCTGGTGACGGCGTGCCAGGCTTTGCCAGAACTCCTCGGGGGAGTTTACGCCGGTGAGCTCGGCGGACGACTTGAGAGCCGTGTCGCGCGGCAGGCACAGCGTCCAGGGATTGACCGCGGCACACACCTGGTACTCGCAGCCGGCGTTCACTACCTGCTCCTCGCCGCCAGCGGCGCGGCGGCAGAAGGTGGCTTTGCCGATCGCGGGTTCGAGTACGTACTGCGTGGCGTTGGCGTAATCGGTGAGGTAGTCCGGGCCGTAGTCGCTTGCGGGGTTGAGCGCGGCCACGAAACCACCAGCGCAGGCCGCAACCGCGTTCTGTAGGGCCATGCACCAGGTTGCGTCGCCGGTCGCGACCGGGCAAACCGAGGTGTCGCCGCCGGTCATGTGGTCCACGCTCTCCAGCACGGCGGCGTGCGTCGCGCACAGGATGAGTCGCTTGTCGGCATAGGTCTGGCGGCGATAGCTCTTCCACGTGGTCGCAAGCTGCTCGGTGCTCTCGATCGCGGCAATCATGGTTAGCGTTGGTCGGCCGACGCGCTCGGCCGGTAGCCCGACGGTGTTCAGAATCGTCTGAAGCCGCTGGGCGTAGGTGTGCTCGCTGAGCACTTTGCGCTGTCCGCGCAGGGCAAGTTGCTGGCGATACTCGTCATCCTCAAGCACCTCGGCCAGCAGCTCGCGCGTGGTTGCCGCATCGTCACTCATCAGTACGACGTCCGGCCCCAGCAGCTCCTCGATGCCCTCCGAGTAGCCGCTGATCACCGGCGTTCCGCAGGCCAGCAGCTCAAACACGCGCCGTGAGAACATGGTGGGCGAATTCCTGACTATGTTGATGTTCAGGAAGACCTTGTAGTACTTGTAGGCCGAGAGCATCTGGGCGTAGGGCAATGCCCCGCGCACGGCTCCCAGGAACGCCGTCGGCCAGCGGTAGTCCTCGTCGCTGCTGTTGGCCATGCGGTCGTAGATGTGCAGGCCGAAGTCGAGCCCGGGCCTCAGAATCCGCTCGGCGTCGTCGCGGCGGCCGAGGTGGCGATGGGCGTACCAGGTGCCGGCGAAGCAGACCGATCCGTCGCGCGGGCCGGTCAGCACCGGGTTGTGAATCCGCGGCTGAGCGGCGAACGGCAGGGCATGCACACGACTGTGCCCGACGCGCTTGCGATAATCCGGGATGCAGTTCTCGTCCGAGGTGAAGACGAAATCGAACAGCTTGGCGGTGTCGATGAAGACGTCGAAGTTGGGCGGGTCTTCCTTGTTGTAGAAGACCGTCGGGACATCATGCTTGCGACACCAAGCCACTATGTCGGGCAGGGCATAGTGCCTTATGACCTCCGGATGGCCGCCCAGATCGCGAATCTGGAACGACCAGCTATCGCCCACGCCGCTCCAGGCGGACTCGACCAAGAGCAGGTCGGGCCGATGCTTTGCGAACTCGGCCTGCCATGATTGGGGCGTGAAGGCACACAGGTCGGCCTCGAATTGCCAGGCGCGCCAGGAGAA
>CAZUCH010000379.1:0-3776 GCA_964619045.1 uncultured Planctomycetales bacterium
TGGACCTTGTGTTGTTACACAAGTAAAAACAGAAGACACCGACGGCTACAACGCCACCAGCGACACCGTCCCACATTGGCAGGGTGGCGGCGATCATGGCGGCGCAACCGACTGGCCATACGTGTGCATGGGCGCTGGTGATGACTGGTACCCGGACATCCCCATCGGCCGGTTCAGCGTGCGATCAATCTCATCGCTCCAGGACGTGGTCGACAAGACGCTGTTTGTCGAGGCCGGCAACTTCCCCGATCCGGACTATGTGAAACGCGGCGCGTTCCTGGCTAATCCGGGCACTTACGGCCAGGCCGAGCCGACGCACGACTGGGTGATCGACAACTACTTCACCCCCAACGAATACGAGGGCATCAAGCTCTATGCCGCCGAGGGTGCCAACACACAGGATGTAACCAACGCCGTCAACGCCGGCGCGCTGTTCACCGTGTATTTCGGCCACAGCGGCTCGGGTGGCTGGTGGGATCCGTCCTTCACGCAGACCAACGTCAATGCCCTCAGCAACGCGGGACTCTACGGCGTCGCACTGGCATGGTCCTGCAACACATCCCATTACAGCTACGACGAGTGCTTCGGCGAGACGTGGCTGCGAGCCCCGAACAAGGGCTCGGCAGCTTACATCTCGGCCTCGGATTACATCTACTGGAGCAGTGTCGAGGAGTGGCGCCCGTCGGTGATCATGGAGAAGGAGTTTTTCGCCTCATTCTTCGACGAGGGCGAATGGGAGATCGGGCCGGCGCTCGTGTCATGCTTCGAACGCTTCCTGGTCGAGTACGGCGAGTGGGACGGCGATCCCGCCCACGATCCCAGCTACAGCCCGAACGTCTGCCGCAACTTCCTCGAGGAGTTCGTCATCCTGGGCGACCCGTCCCTGCGCCTGCCGCAGCCGGACGGGTTCACGCTTACGCCACTACCGGCGGAGCTTAGCCTCTGTGCCCCGCCCTCGACGCAGGCTCTGTACAACCTCGAAGTTGACCAACTGGGATCCTTTGCCGAGGAGGTGACCCTGAGCGTCGGCGGAGCACCGGTCGGTGCCTCGATCGACTTCTCCGCCAACTCGCAGACACCACCGTTCACCAGCATGTTGACGATCGGCAACCTGGCCGGCGTTGACCCGGGCCAGTACGACCTGCTCATCACCGGCGTGGCCGCCACCAAACAGCGTTCGGTCGGCGCCGTCTTGAACATCGCGGACGCCCATCCGGACCAGCCGACTCTGACCAGCCCGGCCAACGGCGCGACCGATGTGCCGCCGCTAACGCAGTTCGCGTGGCAGCCCTCCGACTCGGCCCTCGAGTACGAGATCGAAGTCGCAACAAATGCCAGCTTCGGCAACATCGTCTTCCAGGCCCTGCTCTCCGACACCAGCGCGGAGCTTCCCAGTCCCCTGGCACCGCAGATGCTCCACTACTGGCGCGTACGAGCGATGAACGCCTGCGGAAGCAGCGATTTCTCGCCCGCATTCACGTTCGTCACCGAGAACAAGTTGATGCCGCAGTCGTATGACATGCTCAACGGCGAGTCCGGCCAATACTCGTACTACGACGACGCCTACAACGGCAGCGGCAATAACAACGAACCTCTCGCACCATTGTCCGGCGGCCTAGGCGACCTGACCGACGGCGTTATCGCCACCGGCCATTGGAATGTCCTCAACACCCCCTATGTCGGCTGGAAATCGATCCAGCCGACCATCACATTCCACTTCGCCGAACCGGTCGTCATAAGCGAGCTGACCATCCACGTGGATGATGCCGGCGGCGGCGGCGGCGTGGTTCCGCCCTCAGACATCCGCGTGCAAGCGGGCACCACCCAGCTTCTATTCACCGTCACCGATCCGCCCGGCAGCGAGCCGTTCGCCTTTACATGCACCGACCTCGACCTGTTCGGCGATACGCTCGAACTGACCCTCGAGGACGACGAGTTCAGCACCAATCGCTACATGATGCTCAGCGAAGTCGAGTTCAACGGCGGCCCCAACACCGGCGCCTGCTGCAACGGCGAGACCTGCTCGATCGAAACCGAGGTCAGTTGCCTCTCATCCGGCGGAACATACCACGGTCACGGCTCCGACTGCGAACCCAACCCCTGCATCGAGTACGACTCGGCCTGCCTCATCATCTCTGAAGTCGTCCTCGGAACCGAGAGCGGCGGATGCCCGCGCTGGGTCGAAATCACCAACACCGGCACCACCGATTTCGCCTTCCTCGAGGGCGGGCTCATCGTCCAGACCGATGACGACACCGACGTCTATGTCGATGTCAACCTGGCCGGAGTCGTGATCGCGGCCGACCAGTCGTTCGTGATTAACTCCAACGCCGAGGGCGTCTGCACCGGCGCATTCGACGCCATCTACCCCGTGAACGCCGATCTGTACACGACCGTACCATTCGGCTATGGCAATGAGCGCTTCATCATCACCGACGCCGACGACGGATCACACTTGATCGACATCTACGGCGAGTTCGGCGTCAACGGGACCGGCCAGGCCTGGGAGTTCACCAACGGCTATTCGTACCGCCTGCCCGCCTGGAATGCCGGCGTCGGCGGAACCTTCGTGCCCGATCAGTGGTTCTTCGGCGGCGTCGACAGCTTGGAGGGTGAGAACCCCACCGAACTGCTGCTCGACAACACGAGCCCCACGACCCACCGCTACGACGAGACCTGCACGCCCGGGATGCTCGGCGACCTGGACTGCGACGGCGACGTGGACTTCGACGACATCGACCCGTTCGTGCTGGCACTCAGCGGCCAGGCCGCATACGAGGCGGCATACCCCGACTGCCGCTGGCTAAACGCTGACTGCGACGAGAGCGGCACTGTTGATTTCGATGATATCGACGCATTCGTCGCCGTACTGAGTGGCGACTAGCAATCAGGCATCGCACATCGCGGGACAGTGCGGGCTTCTTGCCCGGCCTGTCCCGCCACCGTGTGCCACGGCTCTGTGAGCCGTGCGATTCGCGCGCTACGACCCCACGTACTTCGCCAGAACGCCACGCGCCTCCGCCGGATCGCTCGTGCCCTGCACGATGGCCCGACCATCGGGAAAGAGCGTCACGCTGAAGCCGTCCAGCGCAAACTTGAGCATGAACTCACTGAGCTTGGGCTTGGAACGCGCGGGCAGCCGGCCGAAAACCGACTTGAGACGCACCTCAACATCGGCCGGCGGTAGAATCTGAACCGCGTCACGGCCGCAGAGAGTCGTGGCCGCTGCAATGCGATCACCATCCAGGAACTCGTAGCGATCGTGCTTACAGCACGGACAATCACCCTGATCGCGAGCCGCCCGCACATCGACGCGATGAATCCGCCCCGACCAGGCGTCGATCGTCGTCAAACCACCGCAAAGTTCGTCCTCCAGCCCACACAGTATCTTCATGGCCTCCTGGGCCTGAAGACTCGCAACGATACTGACAATCGACGCCAGCACACCCACCGTGTCGCAGGTCGGCGTGGTGCCCGGCGGCGGGGGCTCGTCCCATACGCAGCGTAAGCACGGCGTCCGACCCGGAATGATCGGCATCACCAGCCCCTCGGCGCCGATGCAGGCCCCATAGACCCACGGCAGGCCATGTTTCACCGCCACGTCGTTGATCAGGAAACGAGTCTCGAGGTTGTCCGTGCCGTCGAGGATCAGATCGGCGTCGACGCAGTGCGCGATAGCGTTGGCCGGGTTCAGATCGGTGACGACAGCGTCGATCTCGACTGCGGAATTGACACGCCGCAGCTTGCGAGCGGCGGCCTCGGCCTTCGGCAGGTTC
>CAZUCH010000380.1:0-3767 GCA_964619045.1 uncultured Planctomycetales bacterium
GGAAGGTTACGCTCCGACTGTTCACGGAAGAGGATATTGAGAAGCTGTTCGCCCTGGACTCCGACATTGCGGCCCGTGGCGAGCACGTCCCTATCACGCTTCATCCGTTGTCGGACATGCGGAAGCAGTTTCGTGAGACCGGATGGTGGCAGGAGGACCAGGGCCGCATGGTCATCGAGAGCGGGAACGGAGAAATGGTGGGCGCGATCGTGTTCTTCCGACCGTCGCCGATGCTGGCCGGCTATGAGGTCGGCTATGTGATCTTCCGACCCGAGGATCGCGGCAAGGGCTACATGAGCGAGTCGCTGCGCATCTTCTCGGCGTACCTGTTTGAGCTCAAGCCCATACCGCGGCTGCAGCTCGCGATGTTCAAGGGCAACGCGGCCTCACGCAAAGTCGCGGAAGAGTGCGGGTATCAATATGAGGGCACGCAGCGCCAGGGGAACTTCCTGCGTGGGGAATATCGAGACCGCGAGACGTTCTCATTGCTGAGAAGCGAGTCTCCGCCGCTGTTGGAAGTCTTGCCGAGCTGAGGTGTCTTCTCGTGCGGACAGCCAACCCTGAGTGCCGTGTTACGGAGACGATCATGTTGGAAGGGCCAAACGTCATCCTGAGGCTCTTCGCCGCCGATGACCTGGACGAGTTCCTGAAACTGGACAACCTCCTTGCCGAGATCGGCGAGTTCTCCCCCGTGGATTTGCGCCCGCCGACGGCATTTCGCAAGCAGTTCGCCGAAACCGGCGGCTGGGACGATGATCTGGGCCGTATGCTCATCACCGACAAGAGCGGCCGGATGCTCGGCATTATCATGTTCAAGAAGGAGCCTTCATATCAGTCCGGCTACGACCTTGGCTTCGCCATGCTCCGCCGAGAAGACCGGGGCAAGGGGTATACGACGGAGGCGCTGCGCATCTTTTCGGCGTACTTGTTCGAGCTCAAACCCATCCCCCGCCTGCAACTCGGCACGCACGTGGACAACATCGCCGCCCGGCGCATAGCCGAAAAATGCGGCTACAAGCTGGAAGGCACAATGCGGCAAGTTCACTTCTCGCGCGGCGCATACGTGGATTGCGTGCTATACTCCTTGCTGCGCGACGAGTGTCCGTCGCTGGCGGAAGCCCTGGAATGCTGAGCCGCCACGGATCGCGTGTGGATCGGCCCGCGTGGAACGGGCGGGACGCCGGGAGATATGCATATGAAACGCAAGCGACGTCCACGCCTCGTGTTCTACATCGTCTACGTGCTGGTGCTGCTGATCGGCATGTATGTGGTCTACAAGATGATCCCGCCCCACATCCTGGAGGAGCTTCAGCGGGCGTACTTCTCGGGCGGGGGCATCGATCCCCTCGACTGATGAAGGGGGTGGCCACCGCGTCAGTCTTCGAGCGCGTCGGCCAGGTATTCGATGACGTGACGGGGGTGAGCGTCGGTGTGGTGTCCAATGTGCTCGCGGCAACTGAAGCCGGAGACCGCGACGTCGGCGTCGCCGCGCTGGCGGATGGCGGGGAACAGACGCTGCTCCCCGATCTCGCGCGCGACGTCGTAATGCTCGGTTTCGTGGCCGAAAGCGCCGGCCATTCCGCAACAACCACTGTTGATTTCAGAGGCTTGGTCGCAAGTGCAGGCTGATAGTACGCGCATGGCGTCGGCCGTGCCGGTGAGCGCTTTTTGGTGGCAATGTCCGTGGTAGATCAGCGGGCGGCGACCGGGCTTGAAACGCAGCGCGGCGGGGTTCTTTGCCAGCTCGCCGGCAACGAAGGTCTCCAGCGTGCAGGCCAGTTCGGCGATTCTGCGGGCCATGGGCGTGCGGACGAACTGAGGTAGCTCGTCGATGAGCACGGATACGCAACTCGGCTCGGTGCCGATGATTGGGATGTCCTGCTGGGCGTAGGGGGTGAGGATTTCGACGTTGTCCTGGGCCAGCAGGCGGGCTTCCGCAAGCATGCCCTTGCTGATGAGCGGTCGCCCGCAGCAGACCGTCGGCGGCACGATCACGTGGCAGCCGAGGGCTTCGAGCACCTTGACCGCCGCCCGGCCGACCTGCGGGACGTAGTAGTTCACCCAAGTGTCGACGAAGTACACGACCTTGCGGGCGCCGACGGGGACTGGCGGACGTCCCTGCGTGTGGCGTGTGAACCACGTGCGGAAGGGCGTGCGTGTAAAGGCCGGCGGCTGGATGCGGCGGTCGAGGCCGAAGAGGTGCTCCATGAAGACTGCCGTGATCTTGTTGCGCATGATCCAGTTGCTGAGGGGCGCGAAACGGCTGCCCCACACCGCCAGGTCGATCGAGGCGGCGATCAGGCGACTGCGGCGCGGCACGCCCTGACGCTGGTTCTTGTGTGAGAGCCACTCGGTCCTCAGCTTGGCGACGTCGGTGCCGGTGGGGCACTCGGTCTGGCAGGCCTTGCACGCCAGGCACAGGTCGAAGACCTCCTCGAGGGCGGGGTCGGACAGCCCGTCGAGGCCGCCGCGGTTTGAGAGGGCCACGCGCAGGGCGTTGGCGCGGGCGCGGGTCGAGTTCAGCTCGTCGCCGGTGGCTTGGAATGAGGGGCACATGGTGCCGACGAGTTGTTGGCGGCACTGTCCGACGCCGCTGCACATCCCGGCCATTCCGGCCATTCCGCCGTGGCGGCTGAAGTCGAGGATCGTCTCGGGGTCGTGGGACTCGAAGCCGGCGCCGAAGCGGAGGTTCTCGTCAATGGGCAGCGGATCGACGATCTTGCCTGGGTTGAGGATTCCGCCAGGGTCGAATGTGGCCTTGATCTCGCGGAAAGCGGCGGTGATCCGGGGGCCGAACATCTTCTCGATCCACGAGGAGCGGATGATGCCGTCGCCGTGCTCGGCGGTCATGGTGCCGCCGAATTCGAGGACGAGTGAGCTGACGCGCTCGCCGATACGGTGCAACTTGGCGACGCCCTCCTTGGTCTTGAGGTTCAGTACTGGTCGGACGTGGAGGCAGCCGACGCTGGCATGCGCGTAGTAGCCGGCCTCGGGGATGTTTTCGTCCTTGAGGATGGCCAGCAGGCGTTCGATGTAGTCGTGGAGCCGGGCGGGATCGACGGCCGCGTCCTCGATCAGGGCGTAGGGTTGCACGTCGCCGGGCCGCGACATCAGCAACCCGAGTCCGGCTTTGCGGACCTCCCAGACGTCATCCTGGCTTCGGGCGTCGGTGATGATCGGCCAGGCGTAGCCGATCGACTGGGCCTTGAGGCGGGTGGCCAGCTTGCTGAGGCGCGTGGCCAGGCTATTGGCGTCTTCGTCATAGAACTCGACGGCCAGTATGGCCCTCGGATCACCTTCGATGAACCGGCGTCTGCGGGCCAGGGCCGGGTTGGCGCGGGTGGCGTCGAGGATGAACTTGTCGACCAGCTCGACCGCCGCCGGCTCGTGTTCGAGGATTGTGGGGACCGCGGCCAGCGCGGGCATCAGGCTCTCGAAGTGTACGGCCACGATTGCCTTGTGCTTGGGGAGCGGCGTCAGGTTCAGCGTGGCGCCAACGACTATGCCGAGCGTGCCCTCGCTGCCGCACACGACCGCCTCGGGGTTTATGCGATCATCCGTGAACCGCAGGCGGTCGAGTCCGTAGCCGGAATTGCGGCGCATGACGTTTGGATAGCGAGCCTTGATTTCGTCGGCGTGGTCGCGGGCGATGTCGGCCAGCAGCCGCTCGCAGCGGCGGGCCAGGGGATTGTCGCTGGGCGGAGCGCCGGTACCCCACGTGCAACGTGAGCCGTCGGACAGGATCACGTCCACGGTGTGGACGTGGT
>CAZUCH010000381.1:0-3765 GCA_964619045.1 uncultured Planctomycetales bacterium
TCGCCGACGAGCAGCGGGCACAAGGTCGCGAGATCGTGGTCGTCGTGGGCGTGGGGTTCGTGGGTGCGGTCATGGCGGCGGTCGTCGCTGATACGACGGACAAGGAAACGGGCAAGCCCAGCAAGTTCGTGATCGGTATGCAGCGGCCGAGCCCCCGGAGCTTCTGGAAGATTGACTATCTCAATCGCGGCGTCTCGCCGGTGAAGGCGGAAGACCCCGAGGTCGATACGATCATCTCTCGATGCGTCAAGGAGAAGGGCACACTGATTGCGACCTATACGCAGGAGGCGCTGAAGCTCGCGGACGTTGTGGTCGTCGACGTGCAATGCGACTACATCAAGGAGGAGCTGGGCAACCTCGTCAGCGGGCGCGCCGACATGGCCGCCCTGGAGAAGAGCTTCGAGGTCATCGGGAAGTACGTCCCGCCGGAATGCCTGGTCTTGATCGAAACGACGGTCGCGCCGGGGACTACGGAGTACGTGGCGTTCCCGATCATGAAGCGGTCGTTCGAGGAGCGTGGGATCAGTTCCGAGCCCTTGCTGGCACACAGTTTCGAGCGTGTGATGCCCGGCAAGGAATACGTCCGGAGCATCCGGGACTTCTGGCGCGTGTGCAGCGGCGTCAACCCCGAGAGCCGGCGTCGCGTGGAGAAGTTCCTATCCGAGGTCCTCAACGTCGAGGAGTTTCCGCTCACGGTTCTGGATCGGCCGCTTGAAAGCGAGACGACGAAGATCGTCGAGAACAGTTTTCGGGCGACGACTCTCGCCTTCCTCGATGAATGGAGTCTCTTCGCGGAGCGCAACGGCGTTGACCTCATCAAAGTGATCGAGGCGATCAAGGTTCGCCCCACGCACTCCAATATGATCTTCCCCGGCCCGGGGATCGGCGGATACTGCCTGCCGAAGGACGGTGGACTGGGGATGTGGGCCTACCGCCACCTGATGGGCTTCGAGGATGACATCTTCAAGATCACGCCGACGGCGATTAACGTCAACGATACACGCGCACTGCACGTGGCGGAGCTGACGCGAGATGCCCTGCGGAACATGGGCAAGATCGCGGCGGCAGCGCGGATCGCGCTGCTCGGGGCCGCGTACCGCGAAGACGTTGGCGATACCCGATACAGCGGCAGCGAGTTGATCGTCCGCAAGCTCACCGAGATGGGTGCCGAGCTGCGCGTCCACGACCCGTACGTCAAGCACTGGTTCGAGTTCGAGGCGCAGGACACATACCCGATGCCCAATTACAGTTGGGCTCGGTTCTTCCGAAACCAGGATCGCCTGAAGGATCTCCGTATCACCGAGGAGCTCGCAGACACGATCCTGGGCGCGGATGCGGTCATCCTCGCGGTTCGCCACAAACCATACCTGGAGCTATCCCCCGAGGACGTGGTCAAGATGGTCGGCCGCCCGGCGGCGATTATCGACTGCTTCGGCATTCTGGATGACGCCAAGATCCGCCGGTTCTTCGAACTGGGCTGCGAGGTCAAGGGCCTCGGCCGCGGACACGTGAAACGCATCAAAGACGAGGTGGCTGGGCGGTAGTGTGCCACAAGCACATCCGGCCCGCGGAATCCTCGCGGCGGAACATGCGCGATGCCTCACGGAATACCGGCCGGGCGCTCGGCCTACACCAGCACGCGGACATCCGCGGCGATGGCTGATGTGTCGTAGGCCAGGACCGGATTGAGGTCCAGTTCCCGAATCTCGGGATTGTCGCCGAGCATTTGCGAGACGCGCTGGATGATCTCGGCCAGCACCGTCAGGTCCACTCCAGTCTCACCGCGCACGCCGCTCAGTAGCGGGTAGGCCCGTATCGCCGCGATCATCTCGCGCGCTTCGGATGGCGTGACCGGCGTCAGCTTGAACGCTACGTCCTTGAGGACTTCGATGTAGATCCCGCCCAAGCCGAACATGATCAAGTGCCCGAGCCCCGGGACCGCCTTGGCGCCGATCGCGATCTCGCGTCCGGCGGGCATATGTCGTTGCACCAGCAACCGCGGCGAGTGCTCGGCGAAGCGCGCGGCCAGGTCTTTCGCATGTTTGCGCAATGATTCGCGGTCTTGGATATTGAGAATCAGGCCGCCGCCGTCAGTCTTGTGCAGAACGGCTTCGGCGTCGACCTTGAGGACCACCGGGTAACCAATTTCGTCGGCCGCCGTCAGGCACTCTTCCACGTTGCCCGTCGATTTGCACGGGGCGTGAGGAATCCCGTAAGACGACAGTAGTTCGTAACCGGCCGCGGCCGACAGGGACGCCTTCCCGGCTGAGACTGCGGCTTCGATAATCGACCGGGCGCGCGAAGCGTCTGCGTCGGGGAATGTGACCGGCGTCTCGGCGGGGCGTTTCAGGAAAGCGGCGTAACGCCCCATCGAGGCCAGCACCCGGGCACCCGTTTCGGGCATGTCGTAGGTCGGTACGCCACCATCGCGGATCACACCCAGAGTCTCCGCCCAGCCCTTCTTCTCCGTCATGACGGTCGCGACGATCGGCTTGGACGAGCGCTGGTTGGCCGCCGCGATTTCACGGGCCACACCTAGCGTGTCCACGAAGAACGGCGTGACGAAGTTCAGAAAGATCGCGTCGATATCGCCGTCGTCCAGCAGGGCATCGATGGCCGCCGCAAAGTGCTCGGGACCGGCCGTGGCCAGTACATCCACCGGATTGTTGATCGACGCCTCTGGCAGGAGCTTCTCGCGCAGGAGCGTCTTGGTCCGCGTCGATAGCGGCGGCATGACCATTCCGTTCTCGACCAGTTCGTCGGTGGCGATGATCGCCGGCCCCCCGGTGTTGGCGATCATGCCCACGCGGTTGCCGACCGGGACCGGTTGATATGCAAAGCCGATAGCCGATTGGCAGAGTTCCTCGATGTTGCGGAAGGCGACCACTCCGGCTTTCTCGAAGATCAGCTCGATGGCGGTGTCCTGTTTCATCAGGCCGCCGGTGTGCGACGAGACGGCCTTGGCCCCTTCGGCTGTTCGGCCGACTTTCATCGCCAGGATCGGTTTGTGGGGACAGACCTTGGTGGCGACTTCGAGGAAAGCGCGCGGGTCGGGGAGGCTCTCGATATGCACGACGATCACACGTGTCTGTTCGTCCTCGCCATAGTGCTCGATGATCTCGGGGATTGACACATCACAGGCGTTTCCGTTGCTGGCGTACTTGCGGACTCCGACGCCGAGTTCTGTGATGCGCTGGTGGATCACTTCGCCGACGCCGCCGCTCTGGGCGACGATCGAGATGGCCCCTGGAGTGGGGCGTGTGAATGTGAAGTTGCAGTAGGCCGGGAAGTCCGGATCGCTGTTGATGATTCCCTGGCAGTTCGGGCCGAAGACACGGATGCCGGTTCTGCGGGCGATCTCGACAAGCTGGTCTTCCAGAGCCGCGCCTTCGTCGCCGATCTCGCGAAAGCCGGCGGTATTCACGATCACGGCCTTGACGCCCTTCTTCGCGCAGTCCTCGATACAGGCCGGCACGTACTTGTTCCGGATGACGATGTGGGCGACGTCCACCGGGCCGGGCGTATCGAGAATCGAGGCCCAGGCCTTTAGCCCGCGGATCTCGCCGCCTTTCGGATTGACCGGGTAGATCGGGCCGCGAAACCCGAAGTCCTGAAGGTTCTCGATAATACGGTAGCCGATGGTCAGCTCGCGGCTTGAAGCCCCGATCACCGCCACGGCTTGCGGCGAGAAGAGTGCGTTGAGTCCCATGAGGTGTCCTTCTTCACAAAGTCCTCAGTGCGGATCCGTTCGATCCGGTTTCGATG
>CAZUCH010000382.1:0-3764 GCA_964619045.1 uncultured Planctomycetales bacterium
CCGAACATCTGCGTCCGCAGCCACTATCGCAACTATGGCAAGTCGCTGGCACTGATGCAGGCGTTTTCGGCCGCACGGGGCGAGGTTGCCGTCATCATGGACGCCGACCTCCAGGACGAGCCGGAGATGATCCCCCGCTTCCTGGCCAAGCTCGACGAAGGCTATGACCTCGTGAACGGTTGGCGAAACGAGCGGCGCGACAAGACGTCGAAGGTGTTCGTCTCGGGTGTCTTCAATCGCCTGACATCGCGCGTCTTCAAGTGCCCGACGCACGACATCAACTGTGGCTTCAAGGCGATCCGGCGGAACCTGTACAAGCTGATCGAGCTGCGAGGTGACCAGCATCGGTTGATCCCGGCGATGGCCAAATGCAAGGGGTTCAAGGTTACGGAGGTGCAGATCGAGCACGCGCCGCGGCGGTACGGCACGTCGCGCTATCGTCTGCTTCGCCACCGCGGTCTGATCGACATCGTTTCGTTGATGGCGGTCAACACCTCGCTGAGGCCCTTTCACCTCTTCTGCGAAGCGGCGGCGGCGTGCTGGTTTCTGGCGTTGGTGGCGCTGGCGGGCTGGGCCGGGATCGCACTCTATGCCCCCGCCGACTCGCTGTGGACGCGCCTGGTCGAGCCGTTGGCCGGCCTGTTGGGCACCGGCGCCTTTTTCCTCGGTATGATCCTGCCGGTGCTCGGCTTTCAGTTCGAGGTGACGGCCTCTCGCATTCAGGATGCTCCGTGGCGCGACGGCCTGATCAAGGAGAAAATGGAGGCGAGGGTTGGGCCGATCGCGAAGCACGCCGATTCTGACGACGAGGACGACTCGCCCGCTCGATACAGCCGGGCCGAGGTCGAGGCGCGCCGCGTTTCGCTGATGAAAGAGGCGACCGCGGCATAGGGACCGCGCGCGAGGGTAGCTCGTTCGTTTGCTCCGCCAAACGGCAAGCCAGGGGCCAGCCAAGCGAAGAGCCGCGCCGGGTGCCACTGGCAGCTTGTCTGCTAGTGCAGGGTTGGTGGGCTCACTGGCGGGCAAGCCGCCAGTGGCACGCACATACGTTGCTGGGATCCCCACACCGTCCAGGGGCGGGGGACGGATTCCGCAACTGTTCAACGCTTGGCGGGATCCGCCGAGCACCGCTGGAGTCAATGGAAGATCGTGTGCGGCATCTATGGCATCACGCGCTTCGACGGCGGGGACATTGCTCCCCGACTGGCGGATCGTATGCGCGATGCGCTCCGGCACCGCGGTCCCGACCATGCCGGGCAATACAACGAGCCGGGTCTCGTCCTGGGGATGACGCGCCTGGCGATCGTGGACCTCGCGACGGGCAATCAGCCGATCTTCAACGACGATCGGTCGCTGGTGATCGTCTACAACGGCGAGGTGTACAACCATCTCGATCTGCGCCGCGAACTTCAGGCACGCGGGCATACCTTCCGAACATCCTGCGATACAGAGACCGTGCTGCGAGCCTATGAGCAGTGGGGCGAAGCCTGTCTGGACCGGTTTGACGGCATGTTTGCCTTCGCGGTCTGGGACACGCGGCGGCGCTCGCTCTTCCTCGCCCGCGATCGACTGGGCGTCAAGCCGCTGTATGTCGCCGAGCTGGACGACGGCCTGGCGTTCGCATCCGAGGCGAAGGCGCTGCTGCCCCTTTTGCCCGACGGGCCTCGCGTCGATTGGACGGCGATTCATCGCTACTTCTCCTTCGGATATGTGCCATCTCCGGCGTCACCCTTCGAGGGCATTCGCAAGCTGCCGGCCGGATGTTGCGGTCGGTTCGACAGTGGGAGTCTTGGCGTGCGGCGGTATTGGGAGCCCACCTACGGTGATGGGAGCGGGACGGCTCCGGCGAAGATCGAGAGCGAGCTGCTCGAACGCTTGGAGCAGGCGGTCGAGCGAGAGTTGATGAGCGATGTGCCCGTGGGGGTGTTTCTGAGCGGTGGGCTCGATTCGTCGGCGGTCGCGCTCTTCGCCCGAAAGCATCTGGGCGATGGGCTCAAGTCGTTCGCGCTGCGATACTCGGAGGCGACGCACGACGAGTCGGCCGATGCCCGGCTCGTGGCGGACCATCTCGGCCTGGAGCATCACGAGTTTCTGTACACGGACGAACATCTGCACGAGGCGCTCGACCGGACGGCGGATATCCTCGACGAGCCGTTCGGCGACCCGACGGTCCTGCCGCTGTTGACGCTCTCGGAGCAGGCTCGCCGGCATGTGCCGGTCGTGCTGACGGGGTGGGGCGGCGACGAAATCTTCGCGGGCTACCCGACGTACAAGGCGCACTTGCTGGGGCGGTCCTATCGACGGCTGCCCCGCCTGTTGAAACACCGGCTTATTCCCGCCCTTGTGGCCCGGCTGCCGGTGTCCGATCGGTACATGAGCTTCGAGTTCAAGGCGAAGCGGTTCGTCGCCGGGGCGGACCTGTCGCCCGATCTTCAGCACTTTGTCTGGATGGGCTATTTCGACGACGCCGGCAAGCGTCGACTCCTCCGCCCGAAGATTATGGAGCAAGTCGCCGGCGGCACGTTCGATCAGGTTCGAGAAGTCGCGGGCCGTCTGACTGAGCGTGACGTGCTTGATCGGATCATGCATCTCGATGCCGCGTTCTTCCTCGAAGGAAACGGGCTCTTTCAGGCCGACCGCATGACGATGGCCGCCTCGCTAGAGGCGCGAGTGCCGCTATTGAATCGGGATCTGCTTGACTTCATCAACCCGCTGCCCTCGCGGCTGAAGGCGCCGCGCGGCAGACTGAAGGCGCTCCTGCGGGATGCGCTCGCGCCGCACTTGCCGCGGCGGATTCTGAACAAACCGAAGAAGGGCTTCGGCCCGCCGGCGGCCGCTTGGACGCGCGGCGCGCTGGCCGATCGAATCGACCGGGAGTTTTCGCGCGATCGAGTGATGGAGCGCGGCGTGTTTGAGTTCGACGAAATCGAGCGACTCATCACCGAGCATCGCCGGCGGAAGGCCGACCACGGTCGGAACCTCTGGGCGCTGCTGAGTTTCTCGATGTGGTACGACAAGTGGATTCTGGGCGATGACACAAAAGACATCAGAGCCGGCTCGTGTCGAGCCGGTGCGCGCCGAGCTGCTCCGGGGCGACACGCCCCGGCTCTGACAGGGTCCGTTGAAGGTCGTCGTGAAGTGAACGTGACAACATGATCCAGGAAGCCGACAGAAAACTGAAAATCCTGCTCGTCCAGCCGGCGAAGGACCGGGACGTGGAGTCGATGTTCACGTTCCACAAGCACTCGTCGGTGGGCCGTCGTCCGCCGCTGGGGATCATGTCGCTCGCGACGTACCTGATCGCCAGCGGGTTTCGCAACACACAGTGCCTCGACGCCCAGGTCGATGACCTCTCCATCGAGAGGACGGTCGAACGGATCGCGGACATAAAGCCTGACGTCCTCGGGATCACGGCCTGGACTGACTTCTGGTATCCCGTCTGGCGGACGATCCAGTTGACGCGCGAGCGGTTGCCCGACTGCAAGATTGTCGTCGGCGGACCGCATACCCTTGTCTATCCCCAGGAGACGCTTGAGTGCTCGGACGCCGACTTCGTCGTGGCGGGCGACGGCGAGGACACGCTGCTCGAGCTGGCGACGTGCATCGAGGCGGGGACACCGGTCGGCGACCTGCCGGGTTTGTGGCGGCAGGAGGGCGGCGTGACCATCGGTCCGACGACGCAGTACGCTATCGTCAAGGACCTCGACAAGCTGCCGCATCCCGATCGTACGCTGCTGCCCTATCGCAAGTACAACTCGGTGCTG
>CAZUCH010000383.1:0-3759 GCA_964619045.1 uncultured Planctomycetales bacterium
CGCTCGAACCGCTTCGGCAGTTGGCGTACAACTTGTGGTGGACGTGGAACCCGGTCGCCATGGACCTCTTCCGCCGGCTGGATATCGACCTCTGGCGCGAGGTCGGACACAACCCGATTGCGCTGCTGGCGCGTGTGAGCCAGGAGCGGCTGGAGAAGGCCGCCGACGACGATGCCTACATCGCGCAGCTTTGCCGCGTGATGGACAGTTTCTATGTCTACATGAACGGGCGAACCTGGTACCAGAACAAGTGCGCGGACGATGAGGATATGTTGGTCGCGTATTTCTCGGCCGAGTTCGGACTACACGAGAGCATGCCCATCTACTCCGGCGGCCTGGGCATTCTGTCCGGCGACCACCTCAAATCGGCTTCGGACTTGGGCATTCCAATGGTCGCAATCGGCCTGGCCTACCGTCAAGGCTATTTCACACAACAACTTACGGAAGATGGCTGGCAACTCGAAAGCTACCCCGTCTATGACATTCACCAGTGGTGCGCGACCCCCGTCCCAAGCGCCGACGGCAGCCAGTTGAAGATCCACCTCAAGTTCGGGAAAAGCGACGTCTCGGCCGGGATATGGCTCGCACACGTCGGACGCGTCCGGCTATATCTCCTCGATACCGACATCCCAGAAAACCCCCCGGATCTGCGGCCGCTAACCGCCCGACTCTACGGCGGCGATCGCACAATGCGTATCCGGCAGGAGATTCTGCTGGGCATCGGCGGGTTCCGGGCACTCACCGCCCTCGGAATCAGCCCGACCGTGTGCCACATGAACGAGGGACACGCGGCGTTCCTCTCACTGGAACGCGTACGCATGGCCATGCACGACCAAGGCCTCAGCTACCGCGAGGCCCGCGAAGCCACACTCAGCGGGAACATATTCACAACTCATACGCCGGTTCCGGCCGGCATCGACCGCTTCGACACCAAGTTGGTCGCCGGGCAATTGGGCTGGATGGCCGAAGAGTTGGGCATCGGCATCGATGAGTTCCTGGCCCTGGGCTGTGAGCAGCCCGGGCACAGCAGCGGCGAATACTGCATGCCCCTCCTGGCCATGCGGATGGCGTTCCGCAACAACGGCGTCAGCAAACTGCACGGCGAGGTCGCCCGCGGGATGTGGCAGAACTACTGGCCCGGGGTTCCGCGCGAGGAAGTGCCGGTCTCGCACGTGACCAATGGCATCCACACGCGCAGTTGGACCAGCCCGACCATGGCCGACCTGCTCGAACAGTACCTCGGACCGGGCTGGCCAGAGGCCGAGGCCGACGACCCCGTCTGGCAGCGAATCGATGAGATCCCCGGCGCCGAACTGTGGCGCGCACACGTGCGGCGACGCGAGTGGATGGTCGCGGCAATTCGACGGCGGTTGAAGAACCAGTTGCGCGGACGCGGCGCCCCGCCGGCCGAGGTCAAGGAGGCCGAGGAAGTGCTCGACCCCGCGGCCCTGACGATCGGATTCGCCCGACGCTTCGCACCGTACAAGCGCGCGACCCTGCTCTTCCGCAGTCTCCAGCGGCTGACCGCGTTGATCGCGGACGTGGAACATCCCGTGCAGTTCGTATTCGCCGGCAAGGCCCATCCGCACGATGGTGCCGGCAAGGAGCTTATCAAGCAGATCGCCGTGATCTGTTCCCGCCCCGAGTTTCGGCGCCGGATGGTGTTTCTGGAGAATTACGATATCTCGCTGGGCCGTGTACTGGTCCAGGGTGTCGACGTGTGGCTCAACAACCCCTTGCGACTGCACGAGGCCAGCGGAACCAGCGGCATGAAAGTTCCCGCTAACGGCGGGCTCAATCTGTCATGCCTCGACGGTTGGTGGCCCGAGGCCTACGACGGCTCCAACGGCTGGGCCATCGGCGACGGGCGCGTCTATGACGATCTGGCCTATCAAGACCACGTCGAAAGCGAATCGCTCTACAACCTGCTAGAACGCGAGATCGTACCGCTGTTTTACCAGCGCACCTCCGATGGCCAGCCGCGCGGCTGGATCGAGCGCGTCAAGAGGTCGATGAAGACCATCGTGCCGCACTTCAGCACCAATCGCATGCTGCGCGACTACACCAGGAATATGTACGTGCCCGCCCGGCGGCGCTTCAACAGGATGTCGGCCGACGGCTTCGCGCGGACGCGCGCGCTTTCGCAATGGAAGGACGCGCTGCGCACTCACTGGCACGAGGTGCGCATCATCGACGTACAAACCGATCTCCGGCAGGAGCTCAAGGTCGGCGACAACCTCACGCTGCGAGCGCGTGTCCATCTGGGGCCGATCAAGCCCCCCGATGTGGCCGTCGAGGCCTACTTCGGACAACTGACGCCCGATGGAGGAATCGCCACGGGCAATTCCGTCCGCCTGGAGTCCGCACGCGAACATTCGGACGGCGACTACTGGTTTGAGGGCTCCATCCCCTGCCGGGCCAGCGGGCGCAGTGGCTACACAATTCGCGTGTTACCCTCCCACGCCGACCTCGCCGACCGCTATGATCAGGGCTTGGTAATCTGGGGTTAGGTCGGAACGCGGGCGCCGCGATCGGCAATCCGCACTGACCCCGCCGAATTCGCGGGCCACGTCGGCGATCGTCGTGGCCGGGAGTTGTTCCATGCCCGATGAATCGATGACGGTGGCCGAGTTGCGGCAGGTCGTGGCGAACTTCGTCGCCGAGCGCGAGTGGGAGTGCTATCACGACGCCAAGAACCTGTCGATGTCGATCGGGATCGAAGCCGCCGAGTTGATGGAGCACTTCCAGTGGGTCCGCAACGAAGAGGTCTCGGCCGTGCTGGCCGACGAGCAGCGGCGCGCTGAAATCGTGGACGAGGTCGCGGACGTGGCCTGCTACCTGCTCGCACTCGCCAATACGCTGAATCTCGACCTCTCCGCGGCGGTGCGCGACAAGATGGCCAAGAACGCCCTCAAGTACCCAGCGGCGGAGTTTCGCGGCCGCTATTACAAACCCGGCCAATCAACCGGCTAACCTCAGTTGCGGACATCGGTGGAGCACGCGTGCCACTGGGGAACCGCCCCTCGCGGACAGAAACACAGGGAGGCCGAGAAACGTGATGTTTCCCGGCCCCTTCGCTCGTGATTGGAAAGGCTGTAGGAGAGCTTGGCGTTTCAGCTTCGCACTCGCCTTAACGTCGAGAACGCGCGTCCCACTGTCGGCCTCACGCCTGTCGCGGGTGGTCTCCGGGCCGAGCCAGACGCCGATCGCGGGCGGACACAACTCCGGCGGCGTGATCTCGCACGTGCCGTCGTCGAAGCAGCAAAAAGGCCAGCAGACAGCGTAGGCAGGGGGTGGACAGGCCACGACTAGCGATGATCCGGATATTGCCCAACCGCTTGATATGTCAGCACTTGGCAGTCCCAGTCAATCCGACGTAAGCCCTGTCATATCAAAGACTTGGGCCCAGCTGGACTCGAACCAGCGACCGGCGGATTATGAGTCCGCTGCTCTAACCAACTGAGCTATAGGCCCGGCGGCGCCGCCACGCATCGCCGACGAATCGTGCGTTCGGCAGTGCCACAATGGTAGTCAATACCATAAGACGGCGCGATTCGCAAAGGTTTCGTGGCAGCCATAGTTCGCCGACGCGCGCCTGTTCCCGTCCATTCCGCTGCCACGCGGCTTCGTCCGACGGGTTTTCATGCCGGTTCCGCGCCCAGAATTGGTATATCTACTCTGACTGCGGAATGACGGGTTTATACGGATTCCGAATAGAAGTTGCGCCAGCAGGAGAAGCGGCCGACCTCCGAGTCGGCC
>CAZUCH010000384.1:0-3757 GCA_964619045.1 uncultured Planctomycetales bacterium
CGTCAGGTCGGTTATGAAACGCCCGCTATGACTCCCCAGTGCCACAGCGTATGCGACCACGATGTAGCCGCCGAA
This sequence comes from uncultured Planctomycetales bacterium, assembly GCA_964619045.1. Classification (GTDB taxonomy): domain Bacteria; phylum Planctomycetota; class Phycisphaerae; order UBA1845; family Fen-1342; genus JANQFV01. The sequence goes on from CAZUCH010000384.1 coordinate 76, forward strand.
ACCGAAGACCACCAAGAAGGCGATCAGCCCACGCGCCCACTGGGCCCAGAATGCCGTCTGGCTGGAATCCTCCAGAAACCGTAGCGTCTGGACATCCTGCATCGACGGATCCGGAGAGGAGAAGTGACGCTGTTCCTCACGTAGCGACCCCAACTCGGATTCATCCAGCGGACCGGCGTCGGCCAGACGAGTGCCGGCCTTGTACTCGTTGTACTGTGTCGGGACCGCACGCTCGGCATCCTGGGCCGCCTGCGACGACAAGCCGCTCGCGTACAGGTACAGCGCCCGATGTGTCTCCTGAGCCTCGGCACGCAGTATCCCCAACAGCGACTCGCGCACCGTGGCGCGCAGCGGTTCGGAGAACTCATTCGCCGCGGCCGTCGCCACCGACGTCACGTGTTCGAGGTTGTTGGCGTACAACAGATCACCGCTGGGCACCGATTGCTCGATCGATTGCTCAGTGTCCACGAGCACTGCGTTGATACCGGTCCGATGATGCGAACGCTCGCTGGCCTCGACCAGCGGCTGAAGGTGCAGTGTACGCACCGCTCGCTCCAACGCCTGTTGATACAGCGTCGAGTCCGGCATGTTGGCCAGCCGGACGATCTCCTCCAGCCCGGCATCGTCGAAGGCAACGCCGATCTCCGACGCCTTGGCGCGCAGCGTCGCCGGGTCGCCGGCTTGCTCGCGTGCGATACGCAGCGCATTCGCCAGCTTGCCCTCGATACTCTGGAGCAGCAGGTTATCTAGCGTGTAGTACGCTTCGGCATTGTCACGCGCCCCGCGACGCATCTCTTTTGTGCGGGCCGCGTCCTCGACCCGAAAACTGACACGCGACGTGATGTCACGCGCGATACGCTGCCCCACGCGGTAGTCCAGCACCGCGGTCCCAGTGCTCACCACCACTGCGGCAACACAACCACTGACCGCCATCAACAGCAACGGCTGAAAGTGGATTCGCCCACGCAGGCGGTGATACCAACCCAGACGCCGCTCGGCCTTCGACCGGCGAATCTCCTTCTGACGAGCTGTCTGTTTGCCGAAGATCTGCATGACCTAACCGTCGGCCGATTCCGGTGGCCGGTCCGCGGCAGGCCGCTCCGGCTCCCGACCGACATCCCCAGAACTTGTATTATCGGGCCAGCGCGGTTTCTGCCGGCGGCCGTTCGCGCCCTCGGCGTAGCGCGCCACTATCCGCTGCACCAGCCGGTGACGCACTATATCAACCTCCGTCAGGCGCACGATGTCCACGCCCTCGCATCCGCGAAGACGATGGACCGCGTCGATCAACCCCGAAGGCTGGTCGGGCTCCAGATCCACCTGGCTGTCATCACCCGTAACGATCATCTTGCTGTAGTGCCCCAGACGCGTCAGGAACATCAACATCTGCGCCGGCGTCGAGTTCTGTGCCTCGTCCAGGATAATTATCGCGTTGTTCAGCGTACGCCCACGCATGTACGCCAGCGGTATGACCTCGATCACGTCGCTGACCATGAAACGCTTCAACTGGTCGAACGTCATCATGTCGTGCATCGCGTCGAACAGTGGCCGCAGATACGGGTTGACCTTCTGTTGCAGGTCGCCGGGCAGGAATCCGAGCTTCTCGCCCGCTTCGACCGCCGGCCGGACCAGCACTATCCGCTTGACCTGCCCGCGTTTGAGCTGGTGGACGGCCAGCGCGACCGCCAGGTACGTCTTGCCCGTGCCGGCCGGCCCCAGGCAGACTACCAGGTCGCGTTCAAGCATCGCGCGAATGTAGTGCCGTTGTCCGTCAGTCTTCGGGCTGATGATGTTATCACGCGAGAAAACGGTGATCGTGTCCGGGCTGCGGTTGCCCTCGCTCTCGTCGATCTCGGCCAGAACTCGGCGTACGGCGTTAGCCTCCAACTCCTCGCCGCTCTTGAGCTGGTCCTGGAGCCGTTCGAGGACGGTAGCGGCCCGCGCCACGGCGGGCGGGGCGCCGGATATTCGCACGGTTGTATTGCGGGCCTGGAATTTGACGTCGAGTGCGTCTCGGATTTGTCGCAGGTTGCAATCGCCGGGCCCGAACAGTTCGGTCCGCAGGTGCGGCTGTTTGAGTGTCACGGAGAGTTCCATGGCGTATAGGGTAGACGCCCACGCCCCAACTTGGCAACCGCCGCCGTGCGTCCCGCGGGGACGAGGTGCTGGGCCTTTGCCGGGGTGCCCCCGGCAGTCCGCCGCTTCAGGACTCTTGCGGCGGACTGTTAGGGAGCGGATTCGGACACTTCGCAAGCAAGAGACGCCTGCGAACTCTGCCACTGACTCCCTGCTCCGAGTGCTAGTACTATATTGTTTGACTTGCAGGGTCCGCCCGGTTACGGTGCCGATGGGGGATTTGGCCGAATGGGACATTGCAGGGCAAGGAGTCGCATCATGCAGAATTCATGGACCGTGGGTATCGCCGTGATAGCGGGGCTGGCGTGGACAGCAGCAGCAGCAGCCCAGTCCCCCCAAACTGAGGACCGAGTACGTAAGCCCATTGCGCCGCGCAGCGAACCTGCTCCCGCCCCCGCCGATTGGAGCGCGGCGCCGGAGCGCTCAGAACCGGGCGGCCGGCCTGGTCCGCGGCAGGAAACCACTGACGAAACCCGGATGATCGAGGGAGATCTCAGCACGGGGCCTGGTTCGCGCTGGCTGGGCGATATCCTCGTGACCGATCCCACCTTCGACCAGGTCGAGCCGGCGATGCACAAGGCACCCGACGGCACGCTCTTCATCGCCGTTGAGCAGTATGGGGTGCAGGACGGCTGGGTGCGCGTCTACCGATCGACCGACGACGGCGAGAGTTGGGCCTGGATTATTGGTTTCAAGACTGGCGACGAATCGCGGAATCCCTCCATCACGTATGCCGAGCGCAACTCCGGAGAGAAGTGGGTCTACCTGGCGTACGAAGCGACGATGTCCGATTCAACCAAACGCATCATCGTGGTTCGATTCGATCCCGACGACCCGGGCGGCACGTGGGACGCTGTGACTGCCGCGTCGGGCATCACCAACACGGCGGATATCTATCCGCGCGTCTGTACGGACAATCTGATATACGACGTGTACTACGTCTACGTGACCTACACCGTCAACCTCATCGATTACTACCCAGTGATGTTCACACGCAGTCTGGACTACGGTGAGACGTACCAGACGCCCCAGAACATCACCGGCGGCGCGGAGAACTCATCGTTTGTGACCCGTCCCGACATCGCCTACGGGTCTGCCGGCCTGTTCGTCGCGTACGAGAAGCTGGGCTGGACGGGCAGCGTGTGGGAAACGCAGGTGTGGGTGACGCGCAGCACCAATTTCGGCGGTTCGTGGACCGCAGTCGCGCAGTTGACGACCTCGGATGATGGCGCCTGGCATCCGTCCGTCGCCGCCGCCATCGGTGTCGATACGGTGATGGTCGCTTTCACGAAATCAGACGGAAGCCAGACTGACGTTTTCTGCTCTTACTCCACGGACGGCGGCGACAACTACAGTGCGAACGCTGCGCTGCCCAGGACCTTCGACAACGAGAGGAACGTGGCCTTGACCGTCAGCGACAGCGGCGGTCGATATCACGCCGCCTACTGGCGCAGTTACGACGTGCAGTACACCTACACCGATGCAACCTCACCGCTGCCCTGGGCCCCGGCGACCCTGGTCAACGAGGCCAATTGGGCGAGCTCGG
>CAZUCH010000385.1:0-3729 GCA_964619045.1 uncultured Planctomycetales bacterium
GTGGCCGACGTGTGTTACCGAGTGCTGCGGATGCGTCCGGCGGTGGTCACGACACTACGTCAGCAGGGGACGTTTCACCGGCTCCTCGATGTGCGGCTACCCGACGGCCGATTGCTGGTGGTGCGCGTCAACATCCTCGAGCGCGAGTATCCCGACCACCAGATGCTGGTCGATCCTTGGATAGCTCGGCAACTGCCTGAACAGGGGCTGTCAGCCCCGCGAGTCTACCACGTCGAGGTGGCCGACCGGAGTTCTCCGTTCGATTTCGAGATTCTCGAGCGCGTCCAGGGGAACAGCCTGAGCACGCACGACGACGATGAACCGCGAATGCGATCGCTCTTGTGGCAGGTCGGCGGCGCCCTGGCCCGCGTGCAGCGCATCCCGGCCGCCGGATACGGATGCCTCGATATGGCCGAGTTGGCTGCCGGCGAGGACGACTGGCCGGCGCGTGGCCTGTTCAGCTCGTGGGCGGATTACGTTCTTCTGAAACTGCCCGAACACATCGCGCGCTGCCGGGACATCGCGGCCATCGACGCAGGCGAGGCCACGCGAATCGCGGCCTGGTTCTCCGACCTGGGCGGGCTGCTCGACGATGTCGAGCCGGCGCTGCTGCACGGAGATCCGGGCAACCACAACTTCATCGAGCAGCACGGCGTCATAACGACGATTCTCGATTGGGAAGACTGCATGGTCGGCGACCCGATCTTCGATGTCGCCAACTGGGCCACGTTTCACCCCGAGCGTCGCTACCCGGCGTTTCTCGGGGGTTATGCCGAAGAGAGCCCGCTGCCGGCCGATTTCGAGCCCCGATTCTGGCTGTATTTCTTGCGCATTGCCCTGTCCAAGACCGTGCATCGGTGGCGGTTTGGCTACGCCGATCGTCCCGGACGACAGCCGGCGGCGCGGCGGATTCAGACGGCGTTGAGGCGACTCGGGACCGTGGCGTGATCAGCCGCCGACGGCCGCTGAATTGGCCGTGGTGGCGTGGAGACCAAACGCATCGTGCTCAGACACATTCCAGCACTGGACGGCTTACGCGGCATCGCGATCGCACTCGTGCTGCTGTTCCACTTCGGCCTCGGCCTGAATGGCGCCTCTAGCGGTTCAGCAGCGCCGGGACAGTACTATAGCCGGATGGTATCGATCGGCTGGTGCGGCGTAGACCTCTTCTTCGTGCTGTCGAGTTTCCTGATCACGTCGATCCTCCTGGACGCCAAGCGCGCCCAGCACTATTTCCGCAATTTCTACATGCGCCGGGTGTTGCGCATCTTCCCGCTGTACTACGGCTTCCTGGTCGTGATGCTGCTTGTCGCGCCTTGGATCGCCAGCGCCGAGAGCCGGCAGTCGCTAGGTGGCGCCGCACCCTGGCTGCTGACGTACGCGCAGAATTTCTGGATCGCCGGCCGCGATGCGTGGGTTCCGTTCCACTTGAATCACCTCTGGTCATTGGCGATCGAGGAGCAGTTTTACTTGGTCTGGCCGCTACTCATCCTGGTCTGCTCCGGGCGCACGATCACGAGAGTCTGTCTCGGCATCGTAATCGGGGCGCTGGTGCTTCGCTGTGGCCTGACGTTGGGCGGCGTGAGTGAGAAGGCCATCTACGTGCTGCCGTTCGCACGCGCCGACGCGTTCGCGATCGGCGCCCTGGTTGCTATCGCACTGCGCAGCGAGTCGGCGTTCCAACGGCTCGCGAGCGGTGCCGGGCCGGTTGCCGTCGTCTGTGTGTTGGTCCTTGAGGGGCTGATCGCGGCGCAGGGCGGCTTCTTCAACTGGTCCGATCCATGGATGCAGACAATCGGATTCACAACCATCGCGCTTCTCTTTGGAGCGCTGCTAATCGGTGCAATTACGTCGCCGGCGGGCGCGGTCCTGCGCAGAGTGTGCGAAACGCGGTCTCTCAGATTCCTGGGCAAGTACAGCTACGGCGTATACATCTTCCACTTTCCAGTCCTGGCGCTGATGAACCACTCGGTTCCGCGCTGGTACCTGGTCTCGCGGTTCGGCACCGGGCTCGGCGGGCAGATCGCCTTCTTGCTGGCGGCATCCGCGGTCTCCCTGCTGGCGGCGATCATCAGTTGGCACATGTTTGAAACTCGTTTCCTCAACCTCAAGCGGCATTTTGACACGCGGCACGAGCGGCCGGCCGCCCGGCCCGGCGCTGAGCCCCGGTATCCGGCGCCCGTGACACTCGATGTCGCCGAAGCGCGTACCTGACGCGGAAGGAGCAATACCAGTGCGGATTCTACTCAGCGGCGCAAGCGGATTCGTGGGCAGCCATGTACTGAGGCATCTGTTGGCCGATGGGGGCCACGATGTGGCCATTCTGGCGCGCGCCCCCGGCGAGGCCCGCCGGATTGTGGACCTGCTAGAGCATGTCACGATCATCACGGGCGATCTGGCCGAGCTGCCTACCGTTGAGACGGACATCATGGACTTCGCTCCAGATGCGGTTGTACACCTCGCCTGGACGGGCGTGGGCAATCGCGATCGTAACGACGAATGCCAGATCGAGAACCTCGGCCACACGATTGCTCTCGTGCGCATGGCACGTATCGCCGGCGCGCGGCACTGGATCGGGCTGGGTTCGCAAGCCGAATACGGCCCGCACAATGGCGTCATCGACGAGGACGCGCGCACTAACCCGACGACGCTGTACGGGATCACCAAGCTCAGCGCCTGCCACTATACGCGGCATCTGTGCGCCGAGTACGGCCTGCGCTGGGCCTGGCTGCGGCTGTTCTCGTCGTACGGGCCGGATGACAATACCGGCTGGCTGATCCCGTCGATAACGCTGCAGTTACTGCGGCAGGAGTGCCCTCCCCTAACCGCCGGCGCGCAGCAGTGGGACTTCCTGTACGCAACCGACGTCGCCGCCGCCATTGGCCGCACGTTGTCGACCCCGACGGCAAAAGGCATCTTCAACCTGGGCTCCGGGCGGGCACACACGATTCGCAGCGTGGCCGAACGTGTTCGCGACCTGATCGACCACGCCCTGCCGCTGGGGTTTGGCGAAGTCCCATACCGCCGCGGCCAGGTAATGCACCTGCAAGCCGACATCGAGCGTCTACGCGCCGAGACCGGTTGGTCGCCGCAAGTGTCGTTGGAGGACGGACTACCACAAACCGTGGAGTGGTATCGTGAGCACTGCCTGCAACTCAACCACTAGCCTGGCGCGGCGAATCCGCGGCCACGCGCTGCGGATGGTACACCGGGCCCGCGCGTCGCACATCGGCGGCTGCCTGTCGATGGCGGACATTCTCGCCGTACTGTATGGGGCTGTCCTGCGCGTCGATCCCGACCGGCCCGAGGCCCCCGACCGCGATCGCTTCATCCTCAGCAAGGGCCACGGTGCCGCCGCTCTTTATGCCACACTGGCCGAGAGTGGCTTCTTCCCCGTGGACGTGCTAAGCGAGTATTGCACCGACGGCGGACGGCTGGCCGGACACGTTTGCCACGCACACGTGCCCGGCATCGAATTATCAACCGGCTCGCTCGGCCATGGCTTGTCGGTCGGTTGCGGCATGGCAATGGCCGCCGGCGCCGACCACTCGCCGGCGCGCGTCTTCGTGCTACTCAGTGACGGCGAATGCGACGAAGGTTCGATTTGGGAAGCGGCTCTCTTCGCACCGCACCACCGGCTCGAAAACCTCGTCGCAATCGTGGACTACAACAAGATGCAGAGCTTCGGCTCGGTCGCGGAAGTGCTGAATCTCGAGCCGCTGGCCGACA
>CAZUCH010000386.1:0-3718 GCA_964619045.1 uncultured Planctomycetales bacterium
GCCATGCACGACCTAAACCTGCGGCCCAACGCCAAGCACCGCAAGTGCGCCAAGATCGCCGGCGATACCAGCGGCAACTATCACCCGCACGGCGAGGGCGTCATCTATCCGACGCTCGTACGCATGGGGCAGGAGTGGAGCCTGCGACACCCGCTGATCCATCCCCAGGGCAACTTCGGCAGCATCGACGGCGACCCCCCGGCCGCCATGCGATACACCGAGGCGCGGCTGACCGGCCCGGCCGAGGAAATGCTGACCGACCTGGACAAGGAAACGGTCGATTTCGAGGAGAACTACGACGGCACTCGACAGGAGCCCGTCGTCTTGCCCGGCAAGTTCCCCAACCTGCTGGTCAACGGCTCGGAGGGCATCGCGGTCGGCATGGCCACGCGCCTGTTGCCACACAACCTGGGCGAAATCTGTGACGCGGCCATCGCAACCATGGACAATCCCGAGATCACGGCCGACGAACTGCTGGAGATCGTTCCCGGACCGGACTTCCCGACCGGCGGCGTGATCTGCGGAAACGACGGCGTGCGCGATGCCTACGAACGAGGCCGCGGCGCGATGGTTGTGCGCGGCAAGATGCACCTCGAAGACACCAAGTCCGGACGCGTGAATATCGTCGTGGATGAGATTCCCTACGGCGTGCTGCTGCCGACGATCAAGGACCGCCTGCTGGAGGCGGTGCAAAGCGGTACGATCAAGGGGATCGACGACCTGCGCGATGAGTCGGGGCGCAATCAACTCGTGCGGCTGGTAATCATCCTCAAGAGGGACGCCAACGCGCGCGTCATCATGAACCAGTTGTGGCAATACACGCCGCTGCAAAGCTCGCTGCACGCGATGAATATCGTGCTGGTCAACCGTGTGCCGCGGACGCTGAACCTCAGACAACTGCTCCAGCATTTCATCGACCATCGGGTGGAGGTGATTCGGCGGCGAACCCAGTACCTGCTGCGCAAGGCTCGCCAGCGGGCCCACGTGCTCGAAGGTCTGATCCTGGCCGTCGCCGACATCGACGAGATCATCCAGCTCATCAAGGAGTCGCCCGACGTCGATACGGCCCGGCAACGCCTGATGGACCGGCCCCTCAGGCTCAGCGAAACGGCCACCGTGCGGCGTCTGCTGCCCGAGTCCTTTGTCGAGCGCGTCACGTCGTCCGATCAACACCTGACGCGCACGCAGGCGGACGCGATCCTGGCGATGAGATTACGCCGGCTGACCGGGCTGGAGATCGAACAGTTGGCCGGCGAGTACTCGGAGCTGGTCGACCATATCGTCGACTACGAGCTGATCTTGAGCGACAAGCGGCGCGTGCTGGACATCATCGCCGAGGACTTGCGCGAGATGAAGGCCAAGTACGGGGAGCCGCGCCGGACCGAAATCGGACCCGCGATTGGCGCCATCCGAATGGAACAGCTCATCGCACGCGAGGACGTGGTGGTCACGCTCTCGCACCACGGCTACATCAAGTGCGTGCCGGCCACGACCTATCGCAGCCAGGGGCGCGGCGGGCGCGGCGTACGCGGCACCGAGGCCAAGGATGGCGACTTCATCGAGCACATGCGGGTCTGCTCGACGCACGATTACCTGCTGTTCCTGACCAACCACGGGCGCGTGTACTGGCTGAAGGTCTACGACTTGCCGACCATGTCGCGCACCAGCCGGGGGCGCTCGCTGGCCAACGTGCTGACGATGCAGCCGGGCGAGCGCCATATGGCGGTGCTCAAGGTGAGCGCCTTCGAGGATCAGTTCGTCTTCTTCGCGACCGAAAGAGGCGTCGTCAAGAAGACGCCGCTGGCGGCCTACTCCAATCCGCGGCCCAGCGGCATTCAGGCCATCACGCTCGACGCCGATGATTCGCTCATCAAAGTGGCCCTGACCAGCGGCAGTGACGAGATCGTGCTGGGGACACGCGGCGGCATGGCCTGCCGTTTCAGAGAGGGCGACGTGCGGGCGATGGGGCGCACGGCGCGCGGCGTGCGCGGAATCAACCTGTCGCCGGACGATTGTGTCGTCGATATGATCGTCGTGCAGCCGGGAATGAGCGTCCTGACGGTGTGCGAAAACGGCTACGGCAAGCGCACGCTGGTGGACGGATACCGACTGACCCGGCGCGGCGGCAAGGGCGTAATCAACATCCGTACAACCGAGCGCAACGGACAGGTAGTAGCGCTGCGTGGCGTCACCGATGACCATTCCCTGATCCTGATCACGGCGAGCGGCATCCTGATGCGTATGGCGCTCGAAGGCCTGCGCGAGATCGGGCGTGCCACGCAGGGCGTGCGGCTGATCCGCGTCGGAGAGAACGATCGTGTCGTGGCGGTCGCCAAGATGGTAGGCGAGGAGGAGGAGCGTGAGGTCGACGCTGCCGCCGCCGCCGCGGAAGATGAAGCCGGCGAGACGTCGACTGGTGATGATACTGAGTAGTATGTGGCGGCTGGAACAGGCCGCACTGGTGGGTCCGCCGATTTAGTGTCGCGCGGATCCGAGAATAGAAGTGACCCACAGTTTTCGAAAGGTATTCGGATGACCCGTTTCATGAGCGTGGTGGTTATGCTGGCAATCGTGCCGGCGTTGATTGCCCAGCAGCCAGAGGCCGAAGAAAAGACTGAGATGGACGAGAAGAAGATCGAGCAGCCGGCGACCGCCCTGGGTGGTCATGTGTATGTGAAGCTGGACACGACGATGGGCGCGATCGTGCTGGACCTGGACGCGGAGCGGGCTCCGATCAGCGTCGAGAACTTCCTGGCCTACGTCGACTCGGGCTACTACAACGGGACGGTCTTCCACCGCGTGATCCCGACGTTTATGATCCAGGGCGGCGGATTCACGACCGACATGGACAAGAAGACCGAGGGGCTGCGGCCGGCGATCAAGAACGAGTGGCAGAACGGCCTCAAGAACGACCGCGGGACAATCTCGATGGCCCGTATGGGCGGCAATGCGGACTCGGCCACGTCGCAGTTCTTTATCAACGTCGTGGACAACGGCAAGCTGGACAAGCCGCAACCGGACGGGGCGGCCTACGCGGTGTTCGGCAAGGTCGTCGCGGGAATGGAGGTCGTCGACAAGATCCGCTCCGCCAAGGTCATCAAACACCCCAAGTACCCCAGCCGGGAGGGCGCGGTGACGCCCGACCCGGCGGTGGTGATCAACACCGCGCTGCGGATCAGCGACGAAGATGCCAAGGCTGCTGTCAAGTTGGCGATGCTGGCCGCCGCCAAGGCCGACGTTGAGCGGAAATCAACCGAGGAAGCGGCCGAGCAGGAGCGCGTGGCCGAACTCGCCGCCTACATCACCAAGATCGAGGCCGAAACCGGCAAGAAAGTGCAGAAGACCGACTCGGGCCTGATGTATCTAGTGCTTACGGCGGTCGAAGGCGATGCTCCCAAGCCCAAGGCAACCGACACGGTCGAAGTACACTACGTGGGCACGTTCTTTGACGGCAAGGAGTTCGACAGCTCGGTCAAACGCGGCAAGCCCGCCACCTTCCCGCTCAAGGGCGTCATCCGCGGCTGGACCGAGGGCGTGGCGATGATGAAGGTCGGCGAAAAATGGAAGCTGATCTGCCCGCCGTACCTGGCTTACGGCGCGCGCGGCCGGCCGGGCATCCCCGCCAACTCGACCCTGGTGTTCGACGTCGAGTTGTTGAGCATCAAGGGAGCCCCGGAGAGGCCTGCGCCGCAGGCGCCGTAGCAGTCCGCCGAGAATA
>CAZUCH010000387.1:0-3707 GCA_964619045.1 uncultured Planctomycetales bacterium
AACGGGTGACGGCGGCGTTTGCGGCGTCGATGACGAAGAACTGGAGGGTGGCGGTCTGGGTTTCGTCGTCCCAGTGGGCGCGGGTTAGACACAGATGAGGATCGTCGGAGAAGAGGCCCGCTTCGAGCGCATCCCAGGTGCGTCCTTGGTCGCCGATGGATACGACGCCGGCGTGTGTGTGCGGTTCGAGCAGGAGTAGGCCGCCGGGTTCGAGGGCGTCCTGTGCGCGGCGGAGGATAACGCGGGCGTCTTCGCGACAGAAGACGTTGAACTCGCCATAGACGAGCATGACAAGACCGAATCCGTCGCCGTACTCGGTTTGACGGATGTCTCCCTCGACATACGTACACCGCCCGTTCTCCGCGCTGGCGCGCCGGGCGTGTGCGATTGAGGCTGGTGAGTAGTCGATTCCGTGGTATTGATGGCCAAGCTCGGCGAGTCGAGAGCCGTAGAGCCCCGGCCCGCAGGCGAGGTCGAGAATCCTGGTGGGGGCTGCGCGCAATACGTGCTTGTGAATCCAGCTCACTTGCCGGTCGATCGTCTCGCCGCGTCGGCTGGCGAGGTCGTGATCTTGTGAGAGGTGCTCGCGCAACATTCGGGCGCTGAAGCCCGGGTCGTTCCAGGGAATGTTGTCGCCTTGCGACCAGGGCGTGGGCGGGGCCGACTGGTGGATCATGTCGAGGATTTGCATGCTCTGAGTTCCCTGGTTGTCGGGTATTGTCATCGCCTGCCGCAAGAGGGTGCTCGACGGCGCGGCGGACGTCAAGCGGTGGTTTCACGCGGCCGCGAAGCCGGTCCGGGCGGCACGTGGTGCGGTGGTTGCTCCCGGGAGGGTGGAGGCGGTGAGCTGGTTTTCGTGCCCGTTCACGGGGCGGGTGGCCGGGGAGAGTGGGAGTCGGACCTCGTGTGTGGCGGTGCTTCGGCGGTCGATATCAGGCGAATGGAAAATATAATATATGTCGGCGGGAGGTGTACATCGGAGGAATCCGGGGTAGAATTCGGGCGGTTGGATTGTCGAATCAGGCCTAGACGTGGCATTTGTCATGCAAGTCCCGCATCGTACTGCCTAGATCGCCCTCCCGCCTTCTTGGCCGGAACCATAGGCACTTTCACTGCGACCCTGAAAGTAAAGCAATGGGTTGTGTTCGCCATCAATAGGAGATGAGCGATGGGTAAAAAACTATACGTCGGAAACCTGGGCTATGGCGTGAGCTCCTCAGACTTGGAGCAGATGTTCCTGGATCATGGCACCGTCGTCAGCGCTCAGGTCATCGAAGACCGCGCGACGGGCCAGAGCAAGGGATTCGGATTCGTCGAGATGACCTCCGATGACGAGGCGCAAGCGGCAATCACCGCTCTGAACGGGCAAGACCATGGTGGCCGGGCCCTCACAGTCAACGAAGCCAAACCACGCGAGCCCCGCAGCGGCGGCGGCGGCGGCGGCGGCCGTGGCGGATACGGCGGCGGCGGCGGCGGCGGCGGCTACGGCCGAGGTCGCTAGACGTTCCTCTGATACGACCACCAGAAAGGCAGGCCGCCAATCGGGGCCTGCCTTTCCCTCGGTGGTTTGTCGTCCTCACAGAGAGAGGCTGTTGCCGCGCGCGCTGTTAGTGCATCCTCTTTGGCAGGAAAGGACTCTCATGCCGACGAAGTGGCAAGGTGAACCGAAAACCTGGCGCGTGCGGGGCGAATCCAGTGACGGGATGATCGTCACGCTTGGCCGTCATGACACCGAGGAGGCGGCTAAGGCAGACGCCGCAAAACTCGTCAAGGAAGGATTCTACGGCGACGTGACCATCGAACCCATCGAGGTAGTCGAAAAGCCGGCCGCCGAGAACGGGCAAAGGCCCGCCGGCGGTTGATCGGTATCGGGGGTCCGCGGGGGCACGTGCAGGGGGACGCAGCGGGGTCAATCTGCTCCTTGAGCGACAGCCTGCGCTTCTTCTAGCAGGCCTCGACCCTACTTCAGCCCTGGCACGTCCACGCCCTTTGCTTTCGCCACTTCAATTGCCTGTTCGTAGCCGGCGTCGACGTGGCGGATGATGCCGGTGGCGGGGTCGGTGGTTAGGACGCGCTGGAGACGGCGCTCGGCCCCGTCTGTTCCGTCGGCGACGATCACCATGCCGGCGTGGATCGAGTATCCGATGCCGACGCCACCGCCGTGGTGGATCGATACCCAACTTGCTCCGCTGGCCGTGTTGGCCATTGCGTTGAGCATGGGCCAGTCGGCGATCGCGTCGGAGCCGTCCTTCATGCCCTCGGTCTCACGGTTGGGGCTCGCGACCGAGCCGCAATCGAGGTGATCGCGGCCGATGACGATGGGGGCCGAGACTTTGCCAGTGCGGACTAGCTCGTTGAAAACCAGGCCCATCTTGGCTCGCTGTCCGTACTTGAGCCAGCAGATGCGGCAGGGCAAGCCCTGGAAAGCGACCTTCTCGTGAGCCAGGCGTATCCAGCGGCACAAGGCCTCTTCCTCGGGGAAAGTGTCCAGCACGGCTTGATCGGTGACGTGGATGTCGTTGGGGTCGCCGCTGAGCGCTGCCCAGCGGAATGGCCCTGACCCTTCGCAGAACAGCGGGCGGATGTACTCGGGCACGAAGCCGGGGACATCGAATGCGTTTTCGACGCCGGCCTGCTGGGCGTGGCCGCGTAGGTTGTTGCCGTAGTCGAATGTGATGGCCCCGCGCTGCTGGAGCGTGAGCATGCAGCGCATGTGATCGGCCATCGTGCGGAACGAGGCCTTGGTGTACTGCTCGGGATCGGTTTCGCGGAGTTTGAGGGCCTCTGCGTAGGTCATGCCGTTGGGGACGTATCCGCCCAGAGGGTCATGGGCCGAGGTTTGGTCGGTGAGGATGTCGGGCGTGATGTTGCGCTCGATGAGGGTCTGTAGCAGATCGGCGATGTTGCCGACCAAGCCGACCGAGAGGGCCTCGCCGGCCTGTTTGGCCTTGAGAGCCATGTCGATGGCCTCGTCGGTGTTTTCGGTGAGTTTGTCGCAGTAGCGGGTCTTGAGGCGACGTTCGATGCGATCGCGGTCGACCTCGGCCACCAGGCAGACCCCGCCGTTGAAGGTGGCTGCCAGCGGCTGGGCGCCGCCCATGCCTCCCAGGCCGCCGGTGACGACCAGTCTGCCGGTGAGCGAGCCGCCGAAATGCTGTTTGGCGGCTGCGGCGAAGGTTTCGTAGGTGCCCTGCAGGATGCCCTGGGTGCCGATGTAGATCCAACTGCCGGCGGTCATCTGGCCGAACATCGTAAGCCCGAGTGCCTCGAGTCGGCGGAATTCGTCCCAGTTGGCCCATTTGGGGACGAGCATGGCGTTGCTGATGAGCACGCGCGGGGCGTCGGGATGAGTTTTGATGACTCCGACGGCTCGGCCTGACTGCACGAGCATTGTTTCGTCGTTTTCGAGCCGCTTGAGGGTCGCGACGATGCGATCGTAGTCCGCCCAACTGCGAGCCGCTCGCCCAGAACCGCCGTAAACTATTAGCTCATCAGGGTTTTCGGCGACATCCGGGTCGAGATTGTTCATCAACATTCGCATGGCGGCTTCCTGCTGCCAGCCCTTACAGGTGAGTTTCGTGCCCCGGGGGGCGTGGACGGTTCGGGCACCGGTGGAATGCGACGTCATGGAGTACCTCCTTGGGCTGCGATCGAGAATCGGCGGGATTATAGCACAGCCCGTGCCAGGCGTGCCAGAGGTGCCGGCG
>CAZUCH010000388.1:0-3700 GCA_964619045.1 uncultured Planctomycetales bacterium
TCTTCAGCTTCATCCTCGCCGGCTACCTCTTGGCGGGCTTCTGCCCCGATCCCAAGACCTTCACCCCCGAGCTGCGGCACGAATGGCGAATGGCCACCGACCCCGAGTACCGCTTCACCATGAGCAGCGAGCAACTAGCCAATCTCACCGGCGACGGCGACCTCCCAGTCCCCGATGCCATCCACAGCGCGTTCGGCGCCAGCGGCTTGCCGCTAACTGAGGACGCCACGTTCCAGAAGCAGCCTTCCACCGCCAAGGAGCAGTGGAAGAATGACCCCGAGGGCGTCTGGAAGATCACCAGCGGCACCGACACCCACACAATCAAGGAAGCACGTTTCGACATCGAGGAAGATGACGAGACGATCAAGCACATAGAGTTGCTGGTCTACGCCGGGCAGCCGCGCGGCCCGGAGGACACTCCGCCGCTGCCGAGCGTCTATGACCGAGCGCACTACATCTGGTACGCCTTCGCCGGCATCGGCTTCGTCGCCTTCTTCTCGCTACTAGTCTTCAAGTTCGCAACCGAGTCCACAGACCGCCGCCGCGACCAAGCCGCAAGCGAAGCATAGCAGCCGGGACTGCGAGCCTCAGTTGCCGTTCACAGGAGCCGCCGGCATATCCCCTTGCATTTGTTCAGCGGCGGCCGCATCGCGGATGCTGAGTCGCAACGCCACCAGACTGTCCAGGGCATTCGAACGAGCCGCCGTCTCTGGCATGCCGAGGGAATCCGCGTGTGCGCTCGCGGCGCGAGGGCCAAGCTGCGGAAAAATCAGGAAATCTCGGCGACGGGTGAGGTGCTACCACGGTTTATGACCTACGATGCATGCTTAGGCTCGGTTCGTGTGATTTCAGGGACAACTGTCCCCCGGCGTGCGGAGATGACTCTTGCCAGACCTGAGTAGGCTCGTTCTCGAGAGACTGATGGAGTACAACCGGTACATGACCAGGCTGTCGGACCATGGCCCCATCGGGATGGTCACGAGCGCGCAGATTGGCACGGCCGTTGACGTGGACCCGACGCAGGTTCGCAAGGATCTCGGCGCCATCGGAGTTGTGGGCGTCGGCCGCGTGGGATACTACGTGTGCGACGTGTGCCAGGCCATAGCCCGTAACATCGGCTTTGACCGCAGGTTCCAGGCCGTTCTCATCGGTGTCGGACATCTGGGCAGCGCCTTGCTGGCATATTCGGGGTTTGCCAGATACGGATTGGAAATCGTGGCGGCGTTCGACAACGACAAACGCCGGATCGGAACGGAAGTCGCCGGGCTTACCATAAGGCCCATGGGCTCGTTGAGGTCATTCATCAAGCGGCGTGGAACGGGTCTTGCCATTCTCGCCATACCGGCCGAGACCTCTCAGGAAGTGGCCGATAGTCTGGTTTCGGCCGGCGTGAAGGCGCTGTGGAATTTCACACCTGCTCGACTGACCGCTCCGGACGGCATCCTGGTGCGAGACGAGCATATTTCCAAGGGCTTGGCCGAAATCGCCCACCATCTACGGAAATGAGCAGCGATTCCTCGAACATGCCGCGGTTCCTCCCGCTGGGACTCGACGTGCGCGACAGGCGATGCCTGGTCGTCGGCGGCGGGCGCGTGGGGACTCGCAAGGTGCTGACGCTTCTGCGGTCGGGGGCGGCGGTGACCGTCGTTTCGCCGGCCGTCACGGAGGATCTTGCCGAGCAGATCAAGGCAGGCCGTCTGCAGTGGGTGAAGGGCCCATTTCACAGCGAACAACTCGGCGGCGTCTTCTTCGTCATAGCCGCGACGGACGACGAAACCGTTAATGCAAACGTCGTTCAGCATGCGCGGCAGAGCGGCGTTCTGGTTTGCGACGCGTCATCACCCGAGCGTTCCCAAGTGATCTTCGGAGCCTTACTCCAGACCGACGATGCGACCGTCGCCGTCTTCACCGACGGCCGCGATCCCGCACAGGCTCGGCGAACACGCGACCGGATCGCGCAGCTCTGGCCGGGTCGGTGATTCCCTTCATCCTTCGCCGCGTTCATCGCTAAGCGCCCGTTGAAGCAGAGCGCTCACGCTGGTGCGATTGAGAACGGCATTCTCGTAGTGATCGACCGGGCCCTCGTCGGCGAGCAGGTCTGGCCGTCGCGTCAGGCATTGCGTGCGACCCAGTTGCCCCAGGCACCAAACGGCCATTCCGCGAACCTGTGGCTCGGGGCGGTCAAGGCAGGCTTCGATTGTCGACAGGACGGCGTCAAGACTCTCTTCGGCCAGCGCGCCTAGCCTCCCGATGGCCCACAGGATGCCGGCCCGGAAGCCGGTCAGATCCTCCTCGGCCATCTCCCGCAGCAGGGACACCACGATCGGTATGAAATCGGCGAACAGCCGCGGCCGATAACGAATGATCTCCGCCATGGCCTCTGGCGCCCGCCAGCAGACTCCGCCGGACTCCTCGCTCAACAGCCAGTGGAGTCGCCGCAATTGGTCACGAACGAAGTCGGGATTATCGCCGGCGATGTGGTTGGCGGCGACACCCAAGCCCTCGACCGCGCGCCAGCCGATCAGAGGATCAGAATCGTAGGTTAGGGAAACGAGACTGCTCAGAGCGCGTCGCCGCCTCCCGGCCAGGTCGACGAGTTGCTCAAAGTCGGGTCGCAGCAGCAGTTCGCGAAGTTGCTTTTTCATTATCACCTTCGGCGCTTAGCCCAGGTTTCCAGTGCTCGCGACCAAGACATCGCGACCGCCGTCGGGGCGATGTGCGAGGACGAGAGAGTGCCCAGAGGCAACCACCGCCAACGGCCAAACACATACAACGCAACGACGTAGATACACCAGCCTATGAGGTAGGCATGAAAGATGGCGCTGTTTTCCATGGGCTAACTACCATTACGGACGGGCTTGATTCAAACCGGCCTGAGATTACTGAATAAGTTCATAGCATATCGCGGCACTAGGCTGAGCGCCGGGTGTAACGGCAACAGCTTCTCGCGCAACTAAGCAGATCGAATCGAGGCTGGCCGCGCTCCGGGCACCTACTCAGGCTCCGGAGGGCCATGCAGGGGTTCTACCTCATCTGACGCTTGGCTTATTCTCCGCATGTGTGCGCCGTCCTTCGATACAAGAATGAGCTCGCCGTTTCCATGCTCATCCGCCCCGCCGAAGAACACCGGCATCCCATTCTGTGAGGCGATCTTCAGCATTCCGGCGACACTTTCGCCCTCACGGAGAATGACCAACGGGCTTCCGTCACGTGAGCAGAGCACCAACCCCGGGTGGCCAAAGTCACCTCTGCGGATTATGGCCATAGGCTCACCCTTCTGGTTGCTGAGTTGCATAACGCCGGCGTCCCCGCCATCGGTCGATACTGAGAACACCACACGCCCTGCCGCGTTGACGACCTCAAGCTCATGCACTCGCAGTGTGTCTGTGGCAATGGCTCGTGTTGCTGCAACCCCGTCCTGGTCAACATCCCTCGTGGCGGATACGCACCCCGCTTCAAGCAGTGAAGCAAGCGCCACAGCTCCGAGAACCAGGCGAGTGCCAGTGCTGCGAAGCCACACGTTCTTCCCACTTGCCCGCAGGGGCTCTTCAAGTTGATCCATGCCGTTCCTCCTTGTCGTCAGAACAGATGATATGGGTGCCATTACTTGCCTTAGAGGTGTAGAGCTGACCCGCACATCATCAACCGCATCCAGGATACCGTCATCGTCGTTGTCGATCCAGACCGTCACGTCGTCGAA
>CAZUCH010000389.1:0-3691 GCA_964619045.1 uncultured Planctomycetales bacterium
CGTACGCGCCATTCGCCAACAATTTGCCTCCGCAATCAACCTGATCGTCCAGGCCTCGCGGCTCACCGGCGGCCCGCGAAAAATCACCACCATCACCGAAGTGCAAGGCATGGAGGGCGAGGCCGTCACCATGCAGGACATCTTCCAGTTCGAGCAGGACGGCGTCAGCAAGAAAGGCAAGGCCTACGGCCGATAGGTATCGACCGGCGTGCGGCCGGGGTTCCTCGATCGCCTGAAATCCTCGGGCGCCCACGTGGATCATGAGTGGTTCATGGCCCGCGACTTGGTCGTTGATGATGAGTGTACACAATGATCGCCATGCTCCTGGCTGCCGACGGCGGCGCGCTCAATAACATCATGCTCGTTGTCCTGCCAGTGGGGGGGGCGATTCTGCTGGCCTATGGCGTGTGGAACGTGGCCTTTGACCTGCGAGCGGCAAACCGCAAGAAGATCAGCAGCCGTCTGAAAGGCGGTACGGCCGCGGGTCGCAAGGGCAATGACCAGATAGACTTCGAGAGTTTCCGCAAGCAAACCGCGGAGGCCAAGGGGGTGATGGCCAAGGCGATTGCCAAGCTCAGCTTCACGACCCGCATGCAGCGTACGCTCGAACAAGCCAACCTGCCCTGGTCGGCCGCTCAGACTCTAGTGAACCTGACGGCGATCTCGGCTGCGCTGGGGGCGTTCCTGCTGGTGGCCGGGGCGCCGATTGCCGCATTGGCCGGCGTAGTCCTAGGCGCGTTCATCCTGCCGATTCTGTACATTTCGCGCCGCCGGAAGAAGCGGCTCAAGAGACTGATGAACCAGTTACCGGACGTGTTCGAATTGCTGAGTCAGGCGCTGCGGGCCGGCAACTCGCTGGCCAGCGCCATGCAACTGCTCGCCAAGCAGATGCCCGATCCGGCCGGGACCGAGTTTGGCCGGGTGTTCCACGAGCAGAATCTGGGCGTGAAGATGGAAGATGCCTTGCGTAACTTGGCCGAGCGTATCGACATCCTCGACGTGCGATTCTTCGTCACCGCGGTCCTGATTCAGCGTCAGGTAGGCGGCGATTTGGCCGAGGTGCTCGACAAGATCGGGTTCGTCATTCGCGAGCGCATCCAGCTCTTCGGCACCGTCCAGGCCTTGACGGCCGAGGGACGCTTGTCGGGGTCGGTCTTGCTGGCATTGCCCGTGGTCGTGTTCATAGTCCTGACCTATCTGAACCCGGGCTACATCGACCTCCTGCTGACTGATCCTCTGGGCAAGATGATGCTCACCACGGCTATCGTGATGATGCTCATGGGCTGGGCTCTGATAAAGAAGATCGTGAACATCAAGATCTGAGGCGAGGACGCGAGTCATGGATTCCCAAGTTGTTACGCTGAGTGTCCTCGGGGTGCTGGCCGCCGGCCTGATCATCTACAGCCTCATGCCCCGCAAGAAGGGCGACCGCGACGTCATCAAACGTCGCCTTCTGGGGCGGGGCGGCGTCGACGGGGACGCGGATTCGCGGGCCCAGGCCAGGGGTTCGGCGCGCGAGGAGTTCGTGCGCAGAGCCACGCCCGTGCTCTCCAAGATCATCATGCCGACCTCCGAGGAAGAGCAGAACAACCTGCGGTTCAAGCTGGCCAGTGCCGGCTACCGTCACCCTCAAGCTCAGACCGTCCTCTTGGCCAGCAAGTCGATCATCGCCGTGCTGGGCCTTGTCCTGGGCGGGATCGGAGGCATCGTCGGCGGAATGCAGATTGCCATGGCCGCCGGCCTGGCTGCCTTCTGCGCCGGCGCCGGCCTGATGTTACCGGACCTCTGGCTCAGTATGGCCTCTGGCAGCCGCAAGGAGAAGATCCGCAACGGACTGCCCGACACTCTCGACCTGCTCGTCGTCTCCGTCGAGGCAGGACTCGGGCTCGATGCCGCCCTCAAACGCGTCGGCGACGAGATGGCCGTCGTTCACGCGGACTTGTCCGACGAGCTGCGCATCACGACCATGGAAACACAGATGGGCCTGCAACGCGGTGATGCGCTCAAGAACATGGCTCGTCGCACTTGTCTTGAGGAGGTGAACAGCTTGGTCTCCATCATTGTCCAAGCCGAGAAGTTCGGCACCAGCATCGCCAAGGCCCTGCGGAACCAAGCCGACTCGCTGCGAGTGAAGCGACGTCAGGCGGCCGAGGAGCGAGCTCAGAAGACTGCCGTGAAGCTCATGGTCCCATTGGTCCTCTTCATATTCCCAGCCATGGGCGTTGTCCTGGGTGGCCCGGCGATTATCCAATTCATGCGCAACTGGATGGACAACCCGGCCGTCGCCGGATAACGGTCGGCGTTAGCCTTGCCTGTTTTCTCCCGAGCGCCGATACTGCAATGCGCGAATAGTTGGGCGTAAGAGCGTGGCCCGCTAATATGGAGAGCAGCTCATGAATTGGAAGATCCGTACCGTAGGTATCGCCGGCACCCTGTTGGCGCTGGTATCCGTCACTCTGGCTCAGGACGCTCCAGCCCCCAAGCTGGTGCTGTCGATGGATAAGTGGGATTTTGGCGAGGTCTGGCACCCGCAAGTTCAGCGGACCACCCTGACCATCAAGAACGAGGGCAACGCCGACCTGCGATTAACACGCGTAAAGGCATGCTGAAGCTGTTCCTCGACGCAGCCGGGTCGGCTGCTTATTCCGCCGGGACAGTCAGAAACCATCTCCCTCAGCTTCACCACGCAGGGTAAGCAGGGAAGCACCCAGTCGAAGGTCGTCATTGACAGCAACGATCCCGCCAGGCCGACGCTCAACTTCAACGTCACCGGGATCGTCAAACGCGCGGTCATGTTCGACCCTATCGGCGGGGCCGTCATTCGCACGCTCGATGGAAGCTCGGGACAGAGTGGGGTGTGTCACCTGGAAAACACCACCGGCGAGCCGATGAAACTCAAGCTCCTCTCACACAACATCCCGGGCACCGAGGTGCGGATCCACGAGGTCACTCCCGGCTTGGCATACGACGTTATCCTGGTCACCACCGATGAAATGCCGATCGGCATGAGGCGGGGCGCGGCTATGTTTGAAACGGGCCTGACACGTGAGCCGCGAATCAACGTGGGATTGCAGGTCAAGGTGTTGCCGCTGGTCGAGGCCCAGCCGCCGGGAATCTACGTCGATCCCAAGAGGGCGGGCCCCTTCAAGCGTTCGGTCTCGCTACGCTACTACGGGACGGGCAAACTGGCCATCACGGAGGCCTCGTGCAGCGACCCGAACGTCAGCGTGTCCGTGGGCGCCATCCAGCCGCCGCGCGGCGCAATCGCCGAGCTCAAGCCGAAGATGACGGCCATGGTCCAGACGCAGATCACGATTGCCAACCCGGCGGCCCTCCCACCGAAGGGCGTGATGGTGACTTACACGACCAACGATCCGATCTGCCCCGAGGTCCATGTGTTGTTGACGCCGGATAAGGAAGCGTCCCAGGCGCTGATTTACGGAACGCCCCTGGCGGGCGACTCTTAGTAGAGCCCATCTCGGGCCTTGTGGCACAGGCTTCCAGCCTGTGATTGCACCGGCAGGATGCCGGTGCCACAGGGGTCGTGGGATGGCTTCCAGTCTGCTCAGGAGCAACATGGTCGCCCGCCGGCCCGGTCGCCGGAGTTGGCCACGGAGAGAGTTCGAGATGAGATATCGGTTGCCAATCGCGTGTGCTCTGGTACTGACGGCTCTTGGGGCTTGGGAGTCCG
>CAZUCH010000390.1:0-3689 GCA_964619045.1 uncultured Planctomycetales bacterium
ACGCGTTTCCGTGATCCGGCTGCAAGTTGGCGGCGAGCGGACGGTCCGAGAATGTCGGCGGGCAGATTCCGTCCGGTCGCCAATGCTCACGAGGTCCGCGCGGCTTCAGACGACCCGGCGCCCGAGATTCGGGTTTGTCGTTGATTCGACGGCCTGTGTCGGCAAGAATAGAGTGGCGTATTAACATAACTGTGGTCTACTGCTAAGGAGCGGATATGAAGCGGATGGGATTGGGTGCGCGGACGTTGACCGCGGTGATGACACTGTTCGGGCTGGCACTGCCGGCACTGGGCGAAGAGGTCACCGTCAAGAATGACTCGATCGACCAGGGCAGCCCGACGACCATCGTCGGCGACTTCGTTCCCGGCGAGCAGGCCGCCGTACGGCTGACATCGCCATGCAACGGGGCAATCGTCGCGGTGCAGATTCTGTGGCTTGAGGGGACTCCCGGGCATGGCTTCTCTATCGAGCGGGCGATTCACATCTTCGAGGGCAACTCGTTCCCGACGCCGGGCGCTGAGTTACTCGAGCTCCAAGCCCCCGTGATGACTCCCGGCGGTTTCAATGAGTTTCGTTATCTGGACGAGGCGCAGACGCTGCCCATCAACGTCCCGGTGACCGTTGGGCAGCAGTTCATCATCAGCCTCGAATTCGAGAATGGCACGCATGTTGGCAACGGCGGCCCGAGTGTGGTACGCGACGGTGACGGCTGCACGAGCGGCAAGAACGCGCTGTATGCCATACCAGGCGGCTGGTTGAACTTCTGCCTCATCATCACAGGCGACGTGGCGATTCGGGCGGTCATCAACTGCGAAGAGGCGGACGGGGCGTGCTGCCTGCCGGATGGCACCTGTCAAGAACTGACGCCAACGGTCTGCGCCGCGATGAGCGGTGCGTTCCAGGGCGATTTCACGTTGTGCGCCAACGTTGACTGCCCGTCTCCGCCGGGGGCCTGCTGCTTCGGGCCGGATTCGTGCCTGAACTTCACGGAGGATGATTGCGGGACAGCCGGCGGCACGTGGCTCGGCGCCGGCACCGAGTGCGATGGGTTCGCCTGCCCGCTGGGGGCCTGCTGCCTCCCGGACGGCAGTTGCGTCGACGGGATTCCTGGGGCCGATTGTGACGCCCAGGGCGGCGTTTTTCAGGGCGTCGGCAGCGAGTGCGGATCGGTTGAGTGTCCCCAGCCAGGGGGCGCATGTTGTCTGAGCAACGGCAACTGCCTGGTGCTCGCCGAGGCGTCCTGCAACGTCATTCCGAATACGTCCTGGGCCGGACCGGGGACGGATTGCGAGGATGGCAACGATAACGGCGTCGCCGACGCATGTGAGGATCCACTACATCCAGGCGACCTGGACTGCGACGGAGACGTGGATTTTGACGATATCGATCCATTCGTGGCCGCCCTCAGTGGGCAGGCCACGTACGAGGCCGCCTACCCGGACTGCGAGTATATGAACGCCGACACGAATGGTGACGGCAGCGTGGACTTCGACGATATCGACGCGTTCGTGGGCCTGCTGGCCGGCTGATCGGAGCATTGAGAGGCGGTTTGCACGCCAGGTCTGGCCTGCGGATGCTACTGGCCTGATGGCCACGACCGATAATCACCGCCCCCAGCGGCCAGTGCTTGGGCTTAATCCCCAGGCGCCGGCCGCTTGTTTGCGCCGACTGCCGCTGGCCCACTCGCCTGCGCTCGGGGTTTTGTTCGACCAAAGCTACCGCTTCGATGCCGTAGTGGGACCGGTTTTACTGTGTGGACCATCTGGCCGATGCAAGGAAGGTCGTGTTTAGGCCCGGTTTGGCCTTCAAAAACTCAGATTTGCCTTGATCCATACGGGGCAGTCTATGGTATCATGTTTTATCGCAACCGCTGAAACGTGCGTTGCGGCTGGATGCGCTGGAAATGGGTTTGTCCGCGAGCAGCCTAGGGCTGCGCCGTAGGCCTTTCCCCCATATGGATTGTTAGCCCGGTATCTTCCCGGGCCATTGGCAGTGTCAACGACATGTGCCATGCGGCGATTGTGTCCGCGTGGCGGCATTATTCTTACTGCGTGTGATGCACTGGGATCACAAAGGAGCGTAACCGATGCGAGAGTCAAGGATGTTGTGGAGAGTGGGATGCGCCGCTCTCCTGGCGACCATGTGTCTGACTGCGGGTTCAGCCGCGGCGGCGACGTGGTTGGAGGTTGATGCGTCCGGCGTTACACCCAACGAACTGGGTACGCCGATAGCGCCGGAACTGGGCGTGTTTGACGGCGGCCTGGGCGGATTCACCGTTAGCGCGCGGACCGACGGCTTGGCGATGCAGCGCCACGAGAACAAAGCCGGCCAGTTCGTCGAACTGACTTGGCCCGGCGCGCCGGTCTACGGCGTGGTTGGCGAGCCCGGTCTGCCAGTCATCAGCCGCGTCTTCGTCGTCCCGGCTGGCGCGAGCGTGTCTTACACCGTCGAACTGGGCGCCTCAACAACCCTGGACTCGAAGGCCATCGGTATGCCCGTGCGGGTTTATCCGGTTCAGCCGTCGATCGAGAAGATCCCAGGTGCGATAGAGAACGCCGTCTTCCAGTACAACGAGAAGGCCTACGCGGGCAGCATCGAGCTGTTTGAAGAGCGCGTCACGTTGCGCGAGCTGGGCATCGTTCGTGGTCAGAGCCTGTGGCAGATCGAGATTCACCCGGTTTCATACCTACCGGCCTCGCAGACGCTCACCATTTGGCCGGACATCTCAGTTGACGTCAAGTTTGACGGCGGCTACATCCCGCGCGACGCTCTCAATGCGGCTCCCGGCATGGGCAAGTTCATCCTGAACCCGACGGTTCTTCCGGAGACCATGGGCCGTGGAAGCGGCAACTACCTGATCGTGGTCGCCAGCACCTACGCTTCGGCGATCAGCAGCTTCGCCGATGCGAAGACTGCCCAGGGATTCGACGTCATGACCTACACGGTCACGGCCGGCATGACCAACGCCCAGATCAAGACCTACATCCAGGGTCTGTGGGGCGGCCCGGATTCGCCCGACTACATCATGCTGGTTGGCGACACCAACACGATCCCGGCGTGGGTTGGCCAAGGCACCGGCAGCCCCGACACCGACATTCAGTATGCATGCATGGATGGTGCCAGCGACTACTACCCCGATATCGCGATCGGGCGTTTCCCTTGCCGCACCGCCGCACAGCTTTCAGCGATGGTCGACAAGACTCTCACCTACGAGAACGGCCCGATGCCCGATCCGGAGTACGTCAAGCGGGCGGTGTTCATGGCATCGACCGACAACTACCAGGTCAGCGAAGGTACGCACAACTACGTCATCGATACCTACCTGTCCGACCCCGAGGAATACCAGGTCGACAAGCTCTATACGGTGACATACGGCGCCACAACGCAGGACACGATCAACTCGTTCAACGATGGTCGCTTCTTCGGGATCTACAGTGGTCACGGAGGCACCTACTCCTGGGCCGACGGGCCGCCGCTCAGCCAGGACCAGGTGCGGGCGTTGTTCAATGACGGCATGTACGCCTACGTATGCAGCTTTGCCTGCATCACCGGTACGTTCACCGTCGACGAGTGCTTCATGGAAACCTGGATTCGCGAGGCCAACAAGGGCGCGATCACGGCTTGGGGCTCGTCGGTCAACAGCTATTGGACCGAAGACGACATTCTCGAGAAGGTGCTCTTCGACGCCA
>CAZUCH010000391.1:0-3689 GCA_964619045.1 uncultured Planctomycetales bacterium
AGGCCGCTCTGGCCGTTGATGGCCGAGCCATTCACGCCTGAGTTTGTCGGTAATCGTGCGGTGTGGGATGTTTGCTTGACCAGCCGGGGGCGGAGGCGGACAATTGAGTTGGTGCTGCGGGTGGCGGCATTCGACGAGCACTCTGAGCAAACTGGCGGATTGATGTCCACAGGAAATCGCGAATCAGTGACCCGAGCGCTGCGGGCCGTCATCGATGGCGATCCGCGGGCAGCGCACGACTTGCTGCCGCTGGTCTACGACGAGCTGCGGACACTGGCCCGAGCGCGGTTGCGCAAGGTGCCGCCCGGTCAGACGCTCCAGCCGACCGCCCTGGTCCACGAGGCGTACATGCGCCTGGTCGGCAATCTCGACCCCGGCTGGGACGGTCGCGGGCACTTTTTTGCCTCCGCCGCCCGAGCGATGCGTGACATTCTTGTTGAACAGGCTCGTCGCAAGTCGGCGCGCAAACGTGGGGGCGATCGCAAGCGCATCAACTCCGATCAGGTCGAGCCGGCAATCGAGCCGCCCGACGATGATGTGCTGGCGGTCCACGAGGCGGTGCAGCGGCTGGAACGGGACGATCCACGCAAGGGTCAGATCGTCAATCTGCGCTACTTCGCGCGGCTCACGAACGAGGAGACGGCCGAGGCCCTGGGCGTCTCGGTGGGGACGGTGGAGCGCGAGTGGCGGTACATCAGGGCGTGGCTACAGCGTGCGTTGTCCACGGACGAGGCTGACTAGCGCCGCACGGGGGGGGGAGACGGCGAGTGGGGGGTTTTCTGACCGGGAGCGCGCCTGGGGGCCGTCACACAACTATCGACAACTTGATTAGTCGCCGAGACTTACAATGAGGTCTCGGTTCAGGGAAGGCGTGAAGGAATCCCGGCCCTGGCTGCGGATTGGATCGTAGTGGGTGTGCGCGGTTGGTCGTGCGAGGGTTTGCGCGGGTCTGCCACCCAGCGGAGTCATGGACATGAGCGACGAGCAACGCCGCCGAGCTGAGGAGCTGTTTCAGCAGGTCGTGGAAATGTCGCCGGAGAAGCGTTCGGCCTTCCTGGATGAGGGCTGCGCGGACGATGCGGGTGTGCGGCGCGAGGTGGAGTCGTTGCTGGCCCATTTTGACGACGGCACGATCACGTCGTTGCAGGCTACGCCGAGTGTCGCCGAGGACGAAGCACTACTCGTCGGCGAGCGCATCGGGCCGTACAAGTTGCTCGAGCTGATTGGCGAGGGCGGGTTCGGCAGTGTCTACATGGCCGAGCAGGAGCATCCCGTGCGCCGCAAGGTGGCGCTCAAGCTGGTCAAGCTCGGGATGGACACCAAGCAGGTGATAGCCCGGTTCGAGGCCGAGCGGCAGGCGTTGGCGTTGATGGACCACCCGAACATCGCGCGCGTGCTGGACGCCGGCGCGACGGATACCGGGCGGCCGTACTTCGTGATGGAACTGGTACACGGGATTCCGATCACGAAGTTCGCCGACAAGAACAGCCTGACGACACGTGAACGGCTGGAGTTGTTCGTATGCGTGTGCCGGGCGGTCCAGCATGCCCATCAGAAGGGAATCATCCACCGCGACATCAAGCCTTCGAATGTGCTGGTGACGCTGCATGACGGCCAGCCTGTACCGAAGGTTATCGACTTCGGGATTGCGAAGGCGACGAGCCAGCGTTTGACCGAGTTGACGCTGTTCACCGAATTTCGTCAGTTTGTCGGCACGCCGCAGTACATGAGCCCCGAGCAGGCCGAGATGAGCGGCCTGGACGTGGATACGCGGACTGATCTGTATTCGCTGGGCGTGTTGCTGTATGAGCTGTTGACTGGCACGACGCCTTTTGATGCTCACGCGCTGCGCAGCGCTGCGTTCGGCGAGATTCAGCGCATCATCCGGGAGGAGGAGCCACCCAAGCCGTCACAGCGACTGAGCACTTTGGGTGACAAGCTGATGACGGACATCGCCAAGGTACGGCAGGTCGAGCCTGGGAGCTTGCGCAAGCTGGTTCGCGGCGACCTGGACTGGATCGTGATGCGGGCGTTGGAGAAGGACCGCGCGCGCCGTTACGAGACCGCCGCCAGCCTGGTGGACGACATCGAGCGGCACCTGAATCACAAGCCGGTATTGGCCGGTCCGCCCAGCAAGATCTACAGCCTGCGCAAGTTCATTCGTCGTCATCGGGTGGGCGTGATGGCGGGGTCGTTCGTGGCGGCAGCCGTTCTGGTTGGGTTTGGGCTTGCGACGGTCGGCTTTGTGCAGGCCAGCATGGAGCGCGATGCGGCCCGGGCAGCCAAGGCTCGTGCTGATGCCGAGGCCGCTCGCTCGCGTGCCATCAGCGATTTCTTCCAGGACATGCTGGCCTCGGTTGATCCGATGCAGCTAGCGGCCCTTTCGGGTCTCTCGGCGCGTCCCGGGGCGTTGCCCGTGAGCAGCGGGGGCTTGGCGCGCGACGTGTCGGTGGCCGAGATGTTGCGGCTGGCCAGCGCGCGGGTTGATTCCACATTCGAGGGCGACGCGGAGCTGGAAGCCGCGGCGCGCGAGACGATCGGTATGACCATGCGGGGGCTGGGTTTGTACGCGGCGGCCGAGCCCGAACTGCGCGCGGCGCTCGAGATTCGCGAGTCGACGCTGAGACCCGACCATCCTGATACGTTACGGGCGCAGTTGGCCCTAGGAAGTCTGTTGTTGGAAGCCGGTCAGGGGAAGGACGCCAAGAAGTTGGTGCGCAAGTCGCACGGCGGAATGTGCCGGACCTTCGGCGACGAGGATCCGCGGACCCTCAGTTGTGCGTCGATCCTCGCGGAGGCGTTGTCGGACCAGGGCGATTACAAGGACTCCGAGGAGTTGTTCAAGCAGACGCTGGCCCGCCAGCGCAGCGTGCTGGGGCCCAGGCATCGCGACACGCTGGTCACCATGTGGAAAGCCTCCTTCTCGTATTTGACGCAATGGCGGCTGGCGGAAGCCGAGGCCCTGGCCCAGGAGTTGTACGACACCGCCCGTGAAACGCTCAGCCCCAACGATAGCCTGAACATCTTGTCCAAGCCGCTGACGGGTTGGTGCTACCTGGCACAGTACAAGTATGACCAGGCCAAGTCGGTGTTCGAGCCGGGGTTGGATCAGTGTCGGCGCATTCTGGGCGCCGAGCACCCCTTTACATACGTGACCATGCACGGCCTCGCCCGTTCGTTGCAGGGGCGCGACCTTCTCGCTGAGAAGGAGCGTCTCCAGCGACGGGCGTTGGCCGGTTTACGCGCTACCCGCGGCCGCCATCACTGGCACACGATCTCATCCACGTTCGAGTTCGCCCGTTGGTTGGCGCTGCGCGGCGACTACGACGGAGCCGAGCAGCTCTACCGGTCGCTGTGCGATGATTGCCAAGCGGCATTCGGCCGGACCGATGGTCGCGCTTTGTCGGCCATGTTGCAACTGGCCCAGTTATTGGAGGACCGTGGCGAATTCGACGAGGCCATAGCGCTGCGTCAGAAGCGTCTGAATGTCGTCCGCGAGGAATATGGGGCCACCAGTCTGAGCGTGATGGACGAGTATGGCGCGTTGGCGCGGGCCCTGGTGCGTGCCGGGCGGCTTCAGGAAGGTCGCAACGTCACGCGCAACCTGCTTACCAAACTGCGAGATCAGGCGGAGGCCTCCGGCGCGGACGTAGTGGCGCTCAACAACTACGCGTGGACCTTGCTGACTT
>CAZUCH010000392.1:0-3688 GCA_964619045.1 uncultured Planctomycetales bacterium
ATGCCGATGTTCGTGAATGTTCTCAAACGCCTGTTCCCCTTTCTGAATTGGATCAAAGAGCTCAACGCCGCGACGTTGCGCGCCGATTTTGTAGCCGGCCTGACGGTGGCCCTGGTCCTGATCCCGCAGTCGATGGCGTATGCCCAATTGGCGGGTCTGCCCGCCTATTACGGCCTGTATGCCGCTTTCCTGCCGCCGATGATCGCCAGTCTGTTCGGATCAAGCCGGCAACTGGCGACGGGACCGGTGGCCGTTGTGTCTTTGATGACGGCTGCCGCCCTGGAACCCATCGCCACGGCCGGCAGCGAGGAATTCATCGCGTACGCGATCCTCCTGGCCTTGATCGTGGGCGTGTTTCAGTTGCTTCTGGGGCTGCTCCGCTTGGGGTTGGTGGTGAACTTCCTTTCCCATCCGGTCGTCAACGGCTTTACCTGTGCCGCGGCTTTGATTATCGCCACGTCACAACTTCCAAAGATATTCGGCGTGTATGTAGACAAAGCCGAACACCACTACGAAACGGTATACCGTGTCGTGCTGGCGGCTATGGAATACACTCATTGGCCAACGTTGGGCATGGCTGCGCTGGCGTTTGGAACCATGATCATCCTGAAGAAGGTCAACCCGAGGATCCCCAACGTATTGATCGCGGTCGTCATTACCACGACTCTGTCCGTGCTCATGGGCTTTCACAGGGATGAGCAGGTCCAACTTGACCAGATTCAATCGGCGGAGCTGACGAGCGCAATCGGTGATTTCAACGCCATCGTGCGCAGGCGTGAGCAAGCCGAAGCGCTGAGGGCAGACTCAAACAAGATGCTCTCTGCGATCTTCTCCAGGACCACTAAGGAGGATACCGCGGTCTGTACTCAGTGCCATACGGGCCGCGATATCTCCGCGTTCATGAAGGGGATGCCCGGTGAGCCCGTTGCCCGTTCGAGCGGAGTTGCCGCGCTTCATCAATCGGCGGGCCTGGTCGACACCTTCATCAGTGCGCTGAAAAAGGAGGAGTCGGAGGTCCGCACCCTATTACGCACCTACCGTGTTGAACGTGTCACGGAGGCGGGTGGCGCAAGCCACTACGTTCTTCGCGGTCAGATGCACGGGGGCCTCTCCGGCGACGGTACGCAGTGGCGCCTCAAAGTTGGCGGGCGCCCCCTGCCTGAGGATCGGATTACGCTGGTCGGTGGCGGAGCCGTTGTGGGCGATATTCCGCGCGGCCTGCCGGCAATCAAACTGCCCGCGGTGCGCGAGCACCTGGGGCTGCTCCTCAAACTCATTCCCGCCGCCATGATCATCGCCATACTCGGCTTCATGGAGGCCATCTCAATCGCCAGGGCCATGGCAGCCCGGACACGCCAGAAGCTGGATCCCAACCAGGAGTTGATTGGACAAGGATTGGCCAACATCATCGGTTGTTGCGGTCAAAGCTACGCCTGTTCCGGCTCCTTTTCGCGTTCGGCGGTCAATCTCCAAGCCGGGGGGCGAACCGGCATGTCGAACGTCTTCTCGACGGGAGTGGTCGTCGTTGTGCTGTTGTTTCTCACGCCACTGCTTTATTACCTACCGCAAGCTGTGCTGGCAGCCATCATTATGATGGCGGTGGTCGGGCTGCTCAATGTCAGTGGTTTCGTTCATGCCTGGCGCGTACAGAAATTCGACGGCGCCACGGGCATCATCACCTTCGCCGGCACATTGGCGTTTGCCCCGCACCTGGAATGGGGCGTTTTCATGGGGGTCTTTCTCGCACTGGCGGGCTACCTGGTTCGCACGATGCGGCCGAAAGTGGCCTTGCTCTCGCCCCATTCGGATGGCTCTCTCCGCGACGCCGAGCGGCATCAGCTCAAACGCTGTGAACACCTGGCCGTGATCAGATTCGATGGTCCGCTCAATTTTGCGAGCGTCAATTACCTGGAAGACGAAGTTTTGGGGCGCGTGTCAGAGATGCCGCACCTGAAGAGCGTGCTCATTGATGCCCATGGCATTAGCGAGATCGATGCTTCCGGTGAGGAGATGCTGCGTCAGTTGATACAGCAACTGCGCCGCTCGGGCTACTATGTCTCGTTCAGCGAGTTTAAGGATGAAATCCTCGACGCACTAGAACGCGCGCACCTGCTTGTACTGATCGGCGAGGATCACATTTTCTCCACACAGGCCCAGGCTGTGGCCGCGACCTATGCGACGGCGCACGCCGGATCGAGAGAAGTTGATTGTCCCTTCCGGACGGTTATGCCGCGCGTGACCGAAGTTTCTCTTCATCCGGACGGGTCTCTTCGCGATGCGCAGCGGCACAATCTTCCAGTATGCGAGCACATAGCGGTCTTCCGCTTTGACGATCCCTTGAACTTTACCAACACGAGCTTTCTCGAGGAGGAGATAGTGAAGCTCGTAGCGGGTCGCCCCCAACTGCGCCATGTGGTGTTTGCGGCCCACGCCATCCCAGAAATCGACCCCCCGAGCGCCGAGAAACTCGGCCGGCTGGTCAAACGACTGCGGAGAGAGGGCTATGACATCTCCTTTAGCAGCTTCAAGGATGATGTGCAGGAGCTGCTCGATCAGACCGGTGTAGTGAACGAGATTGGCCAGGACCACATCTATCCCACGCAAGTGCTGGCGATTGCCGGTATCTACCCCGGGGCACACGCAGAATCAGCCGAGCGGAATTGCCCGCTGCTGCCCTTGCTGCCGCATGTGACCGAGCTCTCCCTGCACCCGGATGGCTCGCTGCGAGACGCGCACCGACACGGTCTCGAGCTGTGCCGCTATATTGCCGCCATCCGCTTCGATGGCCCGCTCAACTTCGCCACGGTCGGCTACTTGGAGGGTGAGTTGTCAGACCGTCTGAAGAGCCGCTCGGACCTGAACCAAGTGCTGATCGCCGCGCACGGCATGAACAAGATCGACGCGCGCGCCGCCGCGAAGCTCGGTCTTCTGGTCGAGCGCCTGCGCCGATGGAACTACGGGGTCTCATTCAGCGGACTCAAGGATAACGTGTTAGATACCCTGCATCAGACAGGGGTTGATGACATAATCGGCTCAGACCACATCTACCCCACGCAGGCCCTGGCGATTGCCGACATCTACTCCAAGGCACATGCGAAGTCTACAGAACAGGAGTGCCCGCTTCGACCTTTGCTGCCGCACGTGACTGAGCTTTCCCTGCACGCGGATGGCTCGCTGCGGGATGCGCAGCGACACGGCCTCGAGCTGTGCCGGCATATCGCGGCAGTGCGCTTCGACGGGCCGCTCAACTTCGCCACCGTCGGCTACCTTGAGGCCGAGTTGTTGGAACGTCTGAATGGCCGCGCCGGCCTGAGCCACGTGCTGATTGCAGCGCACGGCGTCAATGAGCTCGACACACGCGCGGCTGAGAAGCTGCGCTTGTTGGTCGAGCGGTTGCGCCAGCGAGGGTACGGGATTTCCTTCAGCGGTCTGAAGGACGACGTGTTAGATACGCTGCATAAAACAGGGGTCGATGATGTAATCGGCGCCGACCACATCTATTCTACGCAAGCCCTCGCGATCGCGGACATTCACGCCAAGACCCATGAGGACTCTGCCGAGAAGCAATGCCCTTTGCTTCAGGTTGTGTATGTGGATTTCCGGCACCCGGATGAGCAGAGAATCTGAGGCCGCTTGCGGCCAGGATGTCACCGATCAGTTGAGAACCGGTCGGTTTGCGTGGGCACCT
>CAZUCH010000393.1:0-3666 GCA_964619045.1 uncultured Planctomycetales bacterium
GATGATCGCGCCAAACACGCCGCCCTTGAACAGACCCGTCAGGTAGTCCATCATCGTCAACGCCGCCTGCGTCTGGTCGATGTAGATCCGCGGCGACACATCCAGGACAAACACACCCGTCAACATCCCGCCGAAAACGCCCACCACGTCGGCCAATACCGTCAGCCCGACCGTCATCACCATCGTCGCCACGACGCGCGGCACTACCAGGAACCGAATCGGGTCCAATGCGTGGGCCCGCAGCGCCTTGATCTCCTCGCCCTCGACCATCGCGCCCAACTCCGCCGCGATCGACGCGCCCGCGTAGCCGCTCAAAAT
This sequence comes from uncultured Planctomycetales bacterium, assembly GCA_964619045.1. Taxonomy (GTDB): domain Bacteria; phylum Planctomycetota; class Phycisphaerae; order UBA1845; family Fen-1342; genus JANQFV01. Next base: position 319 of record CAZUCH010000393.1, read on the forward strand.
CACAGCCGTTATCAGCGGCCCCAACTCGCGGAAGATAGCGATCGCCACCACGTCGGCCACACGCTCGAGCTGCCCGTACGATGCCAGCGTCGGCGCCATGTTCAGCGCCAGGATGATCCCGATGAATACCTCGACCAGCATGACGATCGGAACGGCCCGCACACCCACGCGCACCGCTTGATACACCAGCGATTCGAAGCGTATCCGGTCAGCCCCTCCCCGCAGCGCCCGCAGCGAGCGATTGAAGACTGCATGCAATAGCCGGATAATGCCCCCCACGTACTCTACGCCCGACTGCAACCCATCCAAACCACCGTAAACGCTCGCACCGATGGCCGAGATCCATTGCCACCCCCCGGCGGCCGGCGGCCGACCCGGCGACGCACTCATGACTCCTCCACCTCGCCCAAGCTACGTGCGAGCGTGAAGAACTTGTCCAGATGAGTGATCTCGAACAGGCTCAGAACTCGCGGCTGCAAGCCGATCAGCACCATCGAGCGCCCCGCGCGCTCCACCTCACGTTTCAAGAACACCATCGTTCCCACACCCGACGAGTCCATGTACCCAACCCCGGACAGGTCAACCAGCCACGGCCCCGTCGCTCCCCGCGACGACGCCAGCAACAAATCACGCAATCGCGGCGACGACCGCAGATCCACATCTCCGCTCACTTGCACGACGGACCGGCCGCCAGACTCCGCCGTTTCGACTTTCAATGTCCGCGCCTTGTCGCTCATACGTGCCTAACTCCCGCATCTCCCCCAGACGCGTGATGCGTCCGGTATTTCCGCATTATCAGTAACATTCCGCCGTCGTCAGCCCGCTGATACTCCACAGTGCTGTTCATCGAGCGGATGATGTGTACACCCAGGCCGCCGGGCCGGATGTTCTCCAAATCACGGCCGCAAATCTCAGCCGGATCAACCTGCTTCCCAAAATCTCGAACTCGAATCTCCAGCCCCTGGCCCTCGGCCGAATCCTCCACTTCCGAAGCGCACACACAGATCTTCTTCGTCGGGTTGCCTTCGTACCCGTGCCGAATGACGTTGGTCAGCGCTTCGTCCAATGCCAGCACGATCTCCTCGGCCTGTTGCTCGCTCCAGGCCCGCTCTATCGCCCAACTCCGAATCTGTTGGCGAACAGGCCCCAACTCGCACGGATCGCTCCTCATCTCCAGTTCCAGGCACTGCAACTTGCTCACCGACCCTGCCCCTCCGCCCTTGGCCGCTCACCAGCACCAGCGCCACCCGACCGCCTGACGACGACCTCCCCCTTACGTAGCGCGTCCTGCCACCGGCCCACCGCAATCGACCTCTCCACGGGACTCGCATAGTAACGATATCCGTAATCCTCTCCGCACAGCCGGCGCAGCGCCATTATCGAGTACATCCGCACGGCGTCGTCCAGGTCATCCAGCAAGCCCACCAGCTTATGCACCGCCCCACTGTCACCTGCCTCGGCCGCCGACACCGCCGCGTGCGCCCGATCCAGAGGATTGCCGGAATACAGCGAGTCACGCCCCCCGCGCCCCCCACAGCCGCAAACGCCCCACCACACGGCGCTTACGCCCACCACACACACTGTCGCGGCTCGCATCCTGATTCTCATGGCCAAGATTATATCCCCGCCCCACTCCCGCGCCCAACGGTCGCTCATGCGTCAACCAGCCCCAGCAGCCGGTCCGCATCCAACTCGGCCAGCGACGCGACCACCAGGTGCGCCTCGCCCACCCGGCTGGCCGGCCCGACCCCCACCACGCGCATCCCCGCCGCCAGCCCCGCGGCAACGCCCGCCGACGCGTCTTCGACAACCACGCACCGCTCCGCCGCGATGCCTAACCTCTCGGCCGCCATCAAGAACGCCTGCGGGTCCGGCTTCGACCGTTCTGCATCGTTTGCATCCACCAATACGTCCAGAAGACCGCGAATCCCAAGCCGCCGTGTTACTGCCTCCGCGTTTCGGCTCGAAGAGGCCAAGCCCATCGGCACCCCCCGCCGCCGTAGCTCATCGAGCAGCACCCCGACTCCTTCCAACAGGTTATCGGACGTCATCCCGTCAACCAGCCGCAGGTACTCCCGGTTCTTCAGGTCCATCAACCGCTGCTTCTCGGGCTGGTCCAGCCTCCCCGTCCAGCCACGCATCAGAACGGCCAGACTCTCGGGCCGTCCCAAACCGCGCATCGCATCGTAATCCGCCCGGCCGAATTCGATCCCCAGCTCAGCCGCCACCGGCAACCAACTCTCGTAGTGCAGCTCGGTTGTGTCGGTCAGCACGCCGTCCATGTCGAAGATGACAGCCACATCGTCGCGCCGCCCATCCGAATGCCCATCTACCCGTCGAGCCTGCATATTGACCTCTGTCCAAACGGCGCCGCAACTCGTCCATGCCGCCGACCAGCCCTTCGGACGCTCCCACAATACTGCACGCGCTGCAGAATAGTGCACCTCGGCCCCTCTTGACACCCGGAAGTGTGAATTGCAGAAAAGCGTACTATTTCTGTGCGATTTATTTGCCTTTACGTCCAATATCAGGCATACTACGGGTATATGGTACCCATACCGTACCATTTCGACGCCGACGGGTTCCTGATGAACCCACCTCACAGGCCGCGAGCGGCACTAGACGCGGCCCAAGAGGCGATGCGGCGACAAGAAACGACACGACCCCCCGCCGCTCGGGGACGTAACTGATAGAGGAGCTCCGCCACGCCGCGGATATGTGTGAGCTATCCACAGTCGTGAATGCTCAAGTGCCAATGGAGGTGCCACATGCGAAACGCTCAGAAGACCAACGGCAGGCCACCAGACGACGTAACCACGGCCATCCGCACACTCAAGCCGACTGCTCAGATGCCGACGGCTGCCGTGCTACGCCGATTCCGCGAAGATGATCGCGACTTACTCGCTGACACCCTCTCCTCGACTATCGAGTGCGTCTACCACCCTTCGTTCCGGCGTGCCACGGTCCCCGGGTCCGAGTACTTCGACGACCAGCCCACGACTGTCGGGCGCCTGGGCCCCCCGAGGCTACTCACCGCCGAGGAGGAACGTGCGCTGTTCCTGCGTTACAACTACTGCCGCAATCGAGTAATGCGAACCATGCGTAAGTACGCCGGCCGGCGACTCGACGCGCGCGGAGCCGCCGACGTAATCCTCTGGCAGCGACGTGCCGAGCAGACGCGCGGCGAGATTGTGAACTCCAACACGGCTCTCGTGGTGGCGATGGCCAGGCGTAGTCGCAACTCGGTCGTTGATTTGGGCGAGTTGGTCGCCGAAGGCAATCTGGCCATGCTGCGGTGCGTCGCCAAGTTCGACGCCTCACGCGGGTTCAAGTTCAGCACCTACGCCT
>CAZUCH010000394.1:0-3634 GCA_964619045.1 uncultured Planctomycetales bacterium
CCTGCGCCGGAAGCTCACCCCACCCGATCTAGCCACGATGGTCGGCCGAGGCCAGGCGGCCTAGACGGCTGGACGCCTTGCGATGTCAGGGCGATGATCAGGTCGGTGTAGCCCTCCTGGCGGAGCAGGCCGGTGGCCTCGTAGCCGTCCATCACCGGCATTTGCATGTCCATCAGGATGACATCGAATGGCGCCCGAGGATCCTCCCCGAGGACGATACGGCGGGTTGCGTGGGTGGGGAGTTTGGTGCATGATATGCTGAAACCGTTGGCAGTTCGTAAGTGTCGTGTTTCCAAGGCGCAACGTGCTGCGATTGCCGGTGGAGGTGAGAATGTATGGCGCCCGTAGCTCAACTGGACAGAGCATCGGTCTTCGGAACCGAGGGTTAGGGGTTCGAATCCCTTCGGGCGCGTCCGACGTCAGGCGTAACGCTGTTATCCACAACACTGCCGGCCCGTGTGGGTGGGTCGCGAGTCGCTAGCAACGGGATATTGTCATGATGGACGAGTCTTTCGCTGATCGTAAGACGATTGAGCATCCGGAAGTCGAAAACGAGAAGCTGATCGGCATGGATTTGCTGCTCGGCTGCGAGGCTGCGGCGCTCAACGTGTTCCGCTGGATTGGCCGAGGTGACAAGATTGCTGGTGACGCCGCCGCCACCGACGCCTTTCGCGGGATGCTCAACCTGATGGACATGTGCGGGGAATGCGCTATAGGCGAGGGCATCAAGGACGAGGCGCCCGGCATTTTCGTGGGCGAGAAGCTCGGTTCGTGGCGGCCGGGGTCGCCCGCCGTCACGATCGCGATCGACCCGATCGACGGCACCACGCTGACGGCTAAGGGGTTGCCCGGGGCGATCAGCGTTATCGCCGCCGCTCGGGGTTCCAGCCCGCAGGATCTGGCGCTCCAGAAGATCCCCAGCTACTACTGCGACAAGATCGCCGTCGGTCAGAAGGTCAGGGAGAGTGCCGGCCACATTCACATCGAGGCGCCCGTGGAGCAGAATCTCGAGATAGTGGCCCTGGCACTGAACAAGCGTGTGCGCGATCTGGTGGTGTGCCTGCTGGATCGTCCGCGACACGCCCAGTTGATCGCCGACGTTCGCAAGACCGGAGCGGCTATCCGGCTGATTGGTGACGGGGACGTGGCGGGTGCGATTGCCCCGTGCCTCCGCGGCAGCAATGTCGATTTGTACATGGGCAAGGGTGGCTCGCCCGAGGCTGTGCTGGCGGCCGCCGCCATTCGCTGCCTGGGTGGCGAGCTACTGGCGAAGGTCTGGCCGCGTGACGAAGAGGAGCGGGCCAGCCTCGAGGCGGACGGGCACGCCGACATGTTCGACAAAACGTACCGCAGTGCCGACATGGCCCGTGGTGACGATATCGTCTTCGCGGCCACAGGCATTACTGACAGCGACATGTTGCGTGGTATCAGAGTCGATGGGCAGGTGGCGATGACCCACTCGGTCGTCATGCGCGCCCACTCGCGTACGGTGCGCTACATCAAGGCATTTCACGATCTGGCCCGCAAGACCATCCGGCTGGCAAGTGGCGACGGACACACGCATTTGTAGGAGCCCCGCGCGAGAAGGCGACGGCGGGCGGAGCCCGCCCTACGGAACCCGTAGCCGGGCTCCTCGACGCAACATCTCTGTCGGATACAGAGTGCCCCGCCACAGCATTCCGCCGCGCCATACCGTCAGCCAACCGCCGCGCAGCAGGATCGCCACGGCCAGGATGGTCGCAACGGGGACAAACAGGGCCGGCCACCACGGTCGGCCGAACCAGGCGCTCGGGATGATCTGGGCTGCCAGGGCGCAGACGACGCCGGCAGCCGCGATTGCCTGCAACAGTGGTTGTCCAATCGCGAACACGCCCAGGAAGGGCGCCAATTCAAGGACGAGCAAAACGAAGCACAGCACGACCAGGCGCACAATGCTGAACCCGGCGAAGCTCGCCAGTGCGGCCTTCTCGGCGCCGCGGGCCATGTCGGGCAGGGATTCGTACCAGCGCACGCCCACGTAGCCGTGTCCGTTCAGGACGCCGGTTCGGGCGCCGTGTTGCTTGAGCATCTGCCCGAGCGCCACGTCATCGACCACATCCATGCGCAACCCTTCGAAGCCCGGGGTTCGCTCGAACGCGCTGCGCCGCACGAGATTGAAAGCTCCGACGCCGATGACCGCCCTGGAGCGGGGATTGGCCAGTGCGCGGGGGCGTACGAGGAGGCCGAAGAGGCGCAGGAACATGGCCATCACGATGTCGAGCATGCGCGTGCCGCGCCAGATGTCTGGAAACACGCCGAGGTGATCCAGGTTGTGTTGCTCGCAGTAAGTGATCGAGCGGGTCAGTGTCCCGGGTTTCAAGTGCACATCGGCGTCGCTGAAGAACAGCCAGTCGCCGGTTGCGAGTTGTGTGCCGCGGTGGAGCGCGTGGACTTTGCCGAGCCAGCCCGCCGGCAGGTCGTCGATGTGCAGCACACGCAGGCGGGTGTCGGTTGCGGCGAGTTGGTCCACCAGTGCCCCGGTGTCGTCGGTGGAGCGGTCGTCGATCAGTAGGAACTCGGCCTCGGGGTAGCCCTCGTCCAGGCGAGACTTCATGGCGGTGGGAAGTTGGTCGGCCTCGTTGCAGGCCGGGACGATGTGTGAGATTCGCGGCCAGCGTTCGCCGTCGCGTGGCTTCAGTGAGGCGAGGTGTTGCACGGTCCGCGTGGTGCGGATGGCCGCGATGAGGTTGGACAGCCAGTAGGCGACGCCGATGCTGACGCAGATCCACAAGATCATGCGGTGACTCCTCCGCCGGGCGGCAAACCCTGATCGCCTATTCTCGCGGCGCGCGGCTCGGCGCTTGGGCTTAGCGGAGGTTATCGCTCTTCCGGTAGCTTATCAACTCCGCGTCCGGGCAAACGTCTCGGCGTTTGCTGTTTCCGCTTGAGTTAGTTGGCTCGCTTTGGTACAATCCTGCGGCATGGTCTGATAATCGTAATCCGGAGGTGGTCGGCTGAAATGTCCGCAAAACGCGCGCTTAGTGTAGAGTCTCGCTTTGCCTGGCTACACTCGCCAGACCTGCACCTTGTCCTGTACTCCATGCTTCTGGTTGCAACTCCCTTCCTGCTCCTGCGACGTTTTCTGCAGTCAGCCGTCGGAGCCCTCGGCCGACTCAGTTTCCCCGCGGCCGGCCTCGACGTCCCGATCGTCCCCGCCGCCGCGGTCGTCCTTGTAGTTCTCCTGTCAATCCACTACCGCGTCCGTCTCACCAGGCTCAATGTCCTGGCAGGCACGCTCGCCCTCCTCATGAACGCGCTGGCTCAGTACTTCATAGACTACTACGCTGATCACAAATTCTATGACCTGCAGCAGAACTGGCATTATCTCGCCTACGCCCTCTTCGCCTTCATGATGTACCGCGCCTTGGTCCGTCGTGGCTTCTCCCTGAGTAGGATGATACTGACTACCTATTGCGCTGCCCTGCTCTTCTCTTCGTTCGACGAGATATGTCAACTCCACATCAGCGGCCGCGCTTTCGAGACGAACGACATCGCGAAGGACGCTTGGGGGTCTTTGATAGGGATGGCATTCCTCTTCCTTGCGGGCAAGCAGGCACCTGCCCTCCTGGCGCGTTGGCGGCAGTTCCGCCAACCC